>CAMQTD010000083.1 GCA_947036995.1 uncultured Parabacteroides sp. | reverse complement strand
GCAAATACACCAAACACTTCGGTAGAGGCTAGTCTTGCTGCTTTTCCTTTTTTTACATCCGCTGTTTCGGGCGAAGTAGGATTTTTCTCTCCAATCGTGTTTGCTCCCTTATTGCCCGAATCCCACCAAAACGAACCACTGTTAAAGTCTTGTGCAGCTGCTGCATAAAACTCTTTTCCATTTTTGTGCCAAGCATCAAAAGAGGCATTTCCGATCTGTTGCGCTTCTGCTGTGGTGAAGGGTTTAATGCCTGAATCGTTTCCGCCAGCTGTTACTTTGCATTCGTATGCCGAAGCAGGTGTAAGCCCTGTGATCTGCGCATGCAGTGCGCCTTTTTCTATATCCGTTATGGCACTTTGTGGCACATCACTCCACGCAGTTTCGCCTTTGAGGCGGTAGCTAAGCACAGCCGTTGCTTTATCAGCATCTTTAACAGGCGCTTGCACGTTAACAAACGTAGCCCACGTATCTGTGATTTTAACGCCTGCTTGCTCTACAGCATACAATACAGAGATTGTCCAATGCGTATATGCGGTATCGTAGGGTCTTTTAACGGCAAATTGTTGCGGACGTGTAAAGTCGGTTACCGTTTCATACTTGGGGTTGATAACCGTGTTTGCTGGACCTATCATCAGTTTGTTAATCACAACCGAAGTCATGCTTTGATTCGGCGAAACGTAAACAATAAGCTGCCTGTTCTTTTCGTCAATAATCGGTTCGCCCACTTGATTTTCGAAATCTACCACACAGGTAAGTTGTTGCTTTACTTTTACTGTCCATTCAAATAGATCGTATTGTCCAATCGACATCAAAACAGGTTTAGACATTCGCATGCGTGTATTTGCCGACACCGGCAGGTCTGCCAGCGAAGCGAATCCATACGTTGGAAACTTTACAGGGTTGATACACGCTAACGAGTCTACAGCAAGTGCAGCATTTTCTGTTATCTCTAACTTGGTAATACGCAAGGCATCTATATTGGCACTGTCTGTAATCGTTAATGTTACGGTTCTATTTTCGGGATTAATCATTGTAGCTACTGGTTTCCCTGCTGCATCCAAAGCAGTGCCCTCTACCTCCATTGCCAATATTTGACCTGGCGCATAGGGGTATGGGATATCATTTTGAATGCAATTTGTACATATCAAGAGTAGAAACAGTAAGTTGAAAAGGTGTTTTATTTTAGTTTTCATCAGCTTTTAAAGATAAAAAGTCATACCAATATTGATAGAAAAAAGGTCTATTTTAAAGTTTCCTTTACTCATGCGGCGCGAGCCAGACTCTACTTGGTTTGTTTTTTGATCCACCCATTTAAAGTCTAACCCCATTACACCTACCGAAACTTCTACGGATGCAAAATCGGTAATAAAAGCCGTTAATCCAGGCGCAATACCTAGCTGTAGCGACGATATTGTTTGGTGTGTACCTACTTGTTGCGCTCCTTTTCCTTCGGTGTTTTTCCCCTCTCCATAGCCATACCCTAGGCGTGCTTCGTTGAACAGACCGAATACCTTGCTGTCTCCTAACCCGATATAGGTACGGATAAAACCTGTAACATTGACCATATGCTCGAGGTAGACCAGTTCGCTTGCTCCGAACGAAAGATCTTCGTCTATCGACAAGTTGATGTTTCCTAAATCTGTAAACGAACGGGTATACGCTAAACGCAAACCAGCAGCCACATTGTCACGAAAGAAATAACCCACATAGGGGCTAATCTTAAAGTTATACCCCAAGCTGTTGATATCTTTCAATACCATAAACTTATAGTTGTCATTATCTTGTTCAGCATAAGAAAATGTAGTTCCAACTAACCATTGCCCTTTCGGTATAAAAACACTTTTCTTAATCCCTCTATCTACTTTTGTTCTAGCAAACAGCGTAGCTGGAAGGAGCAAGCAAAGCAGTATTGTGTATATATATTTCATTCAAATGATGTTTAGGTAAAATTATATTTAGTAGCTGTTATTGCTTGCTGTATGCTGCATCCATAACAGGATCGCCATACAGAAGCTCAAACTCGTCGAGGAGTAAAACACTGCTTGTACTACCCGTAAAGAAATCACCATATTTACTCGCACTGGCAACAATCAACACATGTGTCGGTTTGCGTGTAAGTGAGCGGTATGTTAGCTCAACCGTAAATGCTTCGTACGCCTCCATTGGTGTGCTGCATTTTGCTTTCGAGATTTCGCCATAAGCTATAATGCCCGGATCAGTTAGTTGTACAAAATTACCTGTAGAGGTATTTACAGGAAAGGGTGTGTCCCAATCTGTTAACATAATATAGATTGCACAGCTATCTTGATCTCCTTCATGAATAAAATCTTTTCTTGTGTGCGTTATCTTACCTGGGTTGTATTTGAAATGACCCTTCAGTTGTGTTGGGCGTGTATCAAAAGGTCTTCCGAATTTTAATTCTGCACCTTTTAAATCACTCGTTACCTGAGTAAAGCGCCCTGTATAAATACTTCCTGCAGCAAAAACACCAAATACGGATGTACACGCTAGTTTGGCAGCCTTTCCTTTTATAACAGTTGTTCCCTCTTCGTTTGTTGGATTCTTTCCAGACAATGTATTTGCTCCGATATTACTCGAATCCCACCAGTATGTATTGTCTCCGTATGTTGTTCCTGAAGCGGGAAATACATGTTTGCCAGCTTTGTGCCAATCATCAAAAGAGGAGTTTCCTACCTGTGTGGTAGCTTCTGTTTTAGCCTCTTTAATATCAGAGCATGCTTCTCCCGAAATAAGCTGATATTCGTATGCTTGATTTGGTGTTAATCCTTTTACATTTGTCGTATAGGTTAAGCCATCGCCCACTTGTGTTGCCACCCCTGTAGGTAGCCACTCCGCATTCCCTGCTGCACGATACATAAGTGCTGCGGCTGCATCGGTGTCTTCGGTAGTCGAAAAAGTGATATTTGCAAATGTAGCCCAGCTGTTTACGGCTGATATTTTAAGTTTATCTTCTTGAAATATAGGTACTTTGATGTTTACTTTATACTCCTTTGTTGATTGGTCTAGTATGATTTCGAAATCGCCCGATCCGGTTGTTTTTATATCATACGTGATTCGATAATGCTCTCTAGGGAGCACATTCTCAACGGTTCCAGGTAGGGTGAACGATGCTCCATCTGTATTTGTAAGCGCTAATGATAGCGCTAAGTTTTCGGCAACAAAATAGGCCGAACGTGTTTCGTCTCGCTCAAACCAGATCTCTCCAGAGCTGTTCGAAACGTTGGTTCGGGTGGCAGTAAAGTTTTTCTTAACCGCTTCGCTGTATTGAATTGTTACCTTTACATTGGCAAGTACGCATTCGACTTCTACGGGTTGAATGGAGTTTCCTGTAATCGTGATCTCCTTTTTCCCTACGTAATATGGCAGGTCGAAACCTGCAGTAGTGCCATCTGTTAGTGCCGAAAAGGCATCAATCGTGTATGCACCAGGAGCTAGCAGGATATCTTCTTTAATGGCAGTCCAATCGTCCGATTCGAAAACAACGTTCTCTTGTGCATTGGTTATTTTAATCGCAATTTGACGCTGTGCTGCTGCTATCTCTTCGGGTGTAGCCTTCGTCAATACCGTGTTGCTATTTCTGCTCACTTTGAGCTGTAGCGCACCAAGCTCTATACGCTCCTCTTGGCACGAAGCCAAACAGAGCATAATGCACGAGAATATATATATAATATGTCTATTCATGTTTAATTTTATTGTACTGATTTATACGCTATATTATTGAGTAACAATAACTACGATATCTTTTGTGTTCGCTAATCCCTTTGCATCCGTAATAGCAAGTCGGAATGTATGCTCTCCAACAGGCAGCAGTGGCATAAACGTAGTGAGATCGAATTTTTTTGTTTTAGCACCTATAACTACCTCATCTGCAGTTAGTAATTTGAGTTCTATGAGTGCACCTTTTTGTATCTCTGTCAAATTAGCCATATCAAATGTACCATCCAGCTCCATAGGCTTAAGCAGCACTGTAAGTTCAGGTATTGTTATAATTGTTACCTCAAACTTCTGAATACCATTCGGTATTGTTGTGTTTACAACTAAAGGCAGTGCCGATCCATGGGCAAACGTAAGCGGAGTCTCAATGCCATCACCTTCAATTACGGGTGTGTTTGGGTCTGGTGTCGGATCTGGATCTGGGTTTGGATCAGGGTTTAGATCTGGATCGGTTGGTGGGATGATATTATCTGTAGGAACAGATACGGTAACATCCGTTTTGATCATGGTGAGATCAATCGATAATTTTGGATACACATTCGATATATCCATTGAATAGGTTGTATCTATTTTGATGTTGAAAAAGTCTCCTGGTAGAATCACCCCCTCATCATAGTCTCCTTGTTTAATAATCTCTTGCGATGTTTCGATCGGTTTACCTGTTTTTATATTTGTAGCTTTGATTGCTAACGATACGCGTGTTTGCTGTGCATTTGTTTTAAAATACATAGGCGCTTGATTCAGGCTATTGTGTACCAAAATACCGCTATCGTGGTTTGTTACCGTGATGCTGTAGTCGTCTTTAAACACTTCGAGGAATTCGGGTGTTAGCGTTATGGCTACTTTTACGGTTGCTAAACTACAGGTGTCTGTTAGTTTTGTTGTTTTCGAAGCTTGTATTTTAAAGGGCGTTAGCGATTCGTAATAAGGCTTGTTCGAGGCATTTTCTAGTTCGCCATGATACGATTTTAAAAAATATTCGGCAGCTGGTAGCTCTATCGGATGTGCCTCTTGAAAGGCTGTATATGTTTCAAAACTTTTATATACTAGCCCCTCTTTATTTAGAATTTGGACAGATAGATCGTTCACACTTAGCGCTGCATCTGTTTTTGTTGGTGCAGTGGCTTCGTTTTTCAAGGCAAGATCTATTTCGAAAACACCAATTTCTGTTTTATCCCCTGTAGAGACTCCTGTGAGTTCTTTTTTCATTTCGCAGGAAGCAAAAATTACGAGTAGGATCGTGCTATATATTATGTTTTTAAATATTCTATTTTTAATCATTGTATTCTGTATATTAATTTATTATTGTACTATTTTGGGAAGCATATCCCCCGGAATCAAGATTGTTGTATCCTTATCTATTGTTTGGTCGTTGATATTAATTGTAATACCAGCAAGCACACCACCCTCTACATCAATCAGTTTTGGTGTAACTTTAATGTTTAGAAACTCTCTTGGTCGAATAGGTTGCGAAAGTTCTATTTTTGGAATTTCAGCTCCGTCTAGATTTTTCATCTGGAGTGATATCAGCATTTTATCGTCTTGTTTATTTGCTTTAAAATAGAGATCTTTGGTAGAGTCGGCAACTGCAAAATCAATGGGTGTTGTTTGGTTTGATGTTGCAAAGGAGATGCGGTAATCCGAATAGTAGCTATCCAGTGTTTTGTCGTAAGATACATTTACGCGTACATTGGCAGGGATACAAGACACTTGCGCTTCTGTGCTAATACCTGCTGTTACCTCAAATTGATTTTCGCCATACACATACAGCGAGTCAAATGCTGCATTTACATCTGTTCCTAACCATGCTTGCATCTGATAACTGCCAAGATCCATCTCCATCTCGAGTGGCATATCTTTGGCTAACCCATTGTATGCAATCTTTGTGTCGGAGAAGATTTTCACGCTATAGTTGTCCGAATTTTCATATCTTGCTATATCTGTAGATCCTCCTGCACGCGTTTGCCTGCTTTTTGTGGCGTATGATGGATCTGTTACGATATCCAAACGCACGTTGCTGCTTCCTTCGTTTACTGTGTGCTCGTTGTTTGAACAAGAGCTTATTGATAGTAAAACAATAACACTGTATAAAAACTTTTTCATTAATCTAACTAATTAAATTTTAATAAGATGCAAATATCGTCAATATTTTTAGAAGAATTTGTTTTTCGGATGATAAATCGGCTGTTTGTTTTTGTTTTTTAAGTGTTTAAATTTTTATATATTATTATAACTCACTGTTTTAGGGTATAAAAATGCCTGCTGTTACCGAATGATTAGATTCGATAACAAGCAGGCATTTAGATACGCTAGCAGTTACGCCACCAACAGGCGGTAGAGGCTACCGTGGCAGGATTCAAATTTAGTCATGTTTAACTGAATTTTAAACCTCTACTACACCATCGCCACCAGTTCCGCCACCGGATTCGTTGGTTCCGAAGCTGCTCTTTTCGAACTTAAGCCCCGCAGCCATTTTGCGCAATGCAGCGCCTGGGCTGAATACGATATGCCCTTTTTTGAATAGCGTAGGGGCAAACTCCTCTTGCGTGGCAACCCCTTTACTACCTGCCACCATGCGGAAGTTTCCGAGGTCGCCTAGTTGGATCACATCGCCAAATCCCATGCTGCGCTGCATTACACGGATTAGTCCGTCTACTACTACTTTAACATCACCACTCGAGGCGGTAGAGTTATCCGAGATAAGTTCACACATGTGGTTAAACTCAATGGTACGTTGGGTGCGTACTTGTCCGTAATACAACTGTGCGCCTGCGGCTGCATTTTTACTTTTGTCTGCGCGAAGCACTAAATGATACTTGATAGCCATAATTTTAAATTTTAAAAGGTTTATATAATAGTAAAAAATAATAGTAAGAAAAATAGTAAGAAATAAGCGAATGAAAAAGGTAAACAATTGAATGCACAAGGGTGTGCGTTCGTTGGAAGGGGATTGAGAATGAAAAAGAATGCCAAAACGAATGCCAAAAGCGAACAAAAAGCGAACAAAAAAGTTTGTCTATCTACCCATTATTTCGTATCTTGTACGGGCTTAATAACCACTAAATAAGAATATTATGAAGCAGGAAGATGTTTTTGAGATACGTGCCTATAGCTTTCAAGAATTAGCTATGGCATATGGCCCAGAGCTGTCGCTAGGGGCAGCAACCAATCGGTTGGGGCAGTGGATACGCCGTGGCGAGGGACTGAAAGAGGAGCTCCTCGATGTGGGGTGGACACCGAGGAGCAAAAACTTTACGCCAATGCAGGTGCAGGTGATTGTAGACTATTTGGGATCGCCATAATTTTGCGCTCTCGTACGATGCTGCGGCATACGGAGGCGATCAGCCGTTGGTAGGCCTCGCGGTTGTCTCCGTTCACCTCCGAGATGTAGGGGCTGTAGGCGATCTCTTTGGCGTAAGCCTTGGGGTCGAAGCTTACGGCAGCAGCACGTGGGTAGACTTGGCGAATAAGCCGTGCAAAGTCTAAGAAACTCGCCTGATGGCGGGGATAGGTACGAAACATGAGTCCTGGCTTATTGCCTGTTTTCGCTACACCCAGATCGGTACGTGTACCTGTCCAGTGCGCCGAGGGACGACCATACCCTGTGATGCCAAAAAAGTTAAAATGATTAAGCGCCAAATGACTCTCTCCCCAACCACTCTCTATGGCAGCCTGTGCTAAAATGATATCGGGATTGATTTGATAGGTTGCTCCTGCGGCTTCGGCGGCAGGTAGGCAGTAATGAATAAACTCTTTTTTGTCCATATACGCTGTGGTTGCTTGTTGTTGTTGTTGTTTGTGATCTTCTCTTTGAGACCCTCTATTTGATTACCTTACAAAGATACGACACCCCCAAAGTGAAATGTGCTAAACGATGCTGAACGATGCTAAACGATGCTAATCGATGGTGAATTGTTTTTTTGTGCTTCAAATCTTGATCTGCATAGCGCAAATACACTACAGTGTAAATAGCAATAGACAGTGTATAACTCCTGCAAACCACTACTATTTTACCCACTACACAGTAGTGTATGCTGCCCTACACAGTAGTGTAGTGGCACTTCAACCTTGTGGACACTATTTTTTTATCTAAACACAATAAAGTATTATGAGAGAAGAAATGTTGAAAAAAGAATTTAAGCTCGTTTGGCGCGCCAATTTCAGCGCCATCACAGGGTCTCGTACGTGCATGGCACAGTTAGAGACGCTGCATCCTAGTTATCGTTTTCTGTTTGCCTTCTATTTGTTAAACCCGAAACAACTTACCAAGCGGCTCTCGAAACGCCTCTTCGGCTCATTCTTTAAGCAGCAGGGTGAAGATCTTATGCAGCAGCTTGAGGAATATCTGCCTCCTCCAGTTACCGCCTCACGCATTCAGGTGCGTGACACGATGGGGTTGCTTGATTTTTTCCTGACGATCAAAGAGTCGAAGCTTATAGATCCGATCACCAATGCTCGACTGGCAGCGCTTATCGTCTCGATCTTCAAGATTGGACTGAGCGAAACCACGATCATTAACTATTTAAGCCGTAATAGAACGGACAAACAGTAAAGGATGTTAATATTTGGGGTGCAAAAGAGGCGTTTTTGTCCTTTTTTGCACCCCTTTTTTGTTACTGCATACTGAGATGTACTTGGTTAAGCTGTTTTGAAAAGGGACAAAAACCGCTATATCCATTCTTTTTTTTGATTTATACATTTGTTGCGTGTTCGTCAGGCGTGCGAAGCTCTTCGAGAAATTTCAACGAAAATTTCGGTATTAATGTAATATAAATACTAATAGAATTAATTATAAATTAATTCTATATTAAGAAGAATTGGCGTGGTGTTGGTGCGGTGTTGGTGCGGTGTTGACGTGAGGGTAAATTCGCTGTTGCAAAACCTGCCGTAATTGCTTGACAAATACTGTTTTATGCTTACATGAAAAAATGCACACTGTTGGTGCGGTGTTGACGCGGTGTTGGCGCGTAGGTGTCTAAAAATTAGTTAAAAATTGGCAGTAGGGAGCCGATTGAGAGTTGATAGACTGCTGCACCCTGTGATGTAAAATGAGCTATGATTTTAGGCTATAGTTAAACCAATTAAAGAAAAATGAATGATGAAAAAGAACAAATCGGATCAAGTTGCCAACCCCACGAATGTATGGGGTAGATCGTATGTGAAAATTCCGCGTCAAGTGTTGGATATGCTCTTATCCCCCGCTGTTAGCGAGCGTCATAAAGGGCGGTTGCTTGTGACGCTCTTTTCGCTGGTATATTTTAAAGATGGGTATGTGCAAACCCGCAAAGCGAACTACGTATGTAAGCGTAGCTATTGTGTTGTTAATGTGCAGAAGGTTGCGGAACTATCCGACTTTCCCAAATTTGCAGGTTACCGCTATTTGCGCAATCTCGAGCGCGAAGGTTATATTGCTGTGAAGCGCACGGCAGATTCTATTATGGTAAAACTGAATGGATTCGACCAATTTATGGGAGATGCGCCAGATCCGAAGGCAAAAAGCAGTGAAGCGCCTCCAGCTGCACCTCCATCGTTTGCCAAACCAATAAAGCCAGCGGATAGACCCACTGAGCTGCTCGATGAGATCCCCGAACAGCAACCACCCAAGAAGCCACGCAACGATTATTGGGGCATGTCGGCTAGCGAATAGTATCCCCCAAGTGAAAGAGATAGACACTGACAGACAAAATATGATAAAACAGACAAAATGGAAACACTCAACTTTTTAGAAAACCTCGAATGCACCGAACGCGCTGTGCTCTCGACCCTTTTAATTGCACCACATATGATGGTAGACACCATCAACACACTGCGCCACGATATGTTTAGTGTGCCGCGCTACGGTTTCGCCTTCGAGGCAATGACTGCGCTCTATCGGCGTGGCGAAACGATCGACCTAATTACCCTAAACAACGAGATGCGCATGCTGAACGAGGCGCACTGGCGCGCCACCGAGGGGGTACAACCCCTGCACGAATCGCTCACACAAAACCTTTCGCTCGAGGCATATCCACAGTATGTGCGCGAAGTAAAGCGCTGCTACCTGCTCCGTGCCCTGCATGCCCTCTTTACCCTGCAACAGGGGAAGGCGAGCTGCATCGAAACGGACTACGAAGCGCTCATGAGCGAAACCGAAGCCGCCCTGCTTGCCTTGCGCACCGATGGGATCGGGATGCAAGCCTATCAACCCATCGCACTGGTAGCGCAGCAGGTGTTTGCACTCCACCGCCAGCAGTACGAAACGGGTAGCGACGCTTTTAAAATCCCCAGTGGCATCAAAGAGCTTGACGACGGGTTAGGAGGTTTGCACCGTGGCGAACTCACCGTCTTAGCCGGACGACCCTCTGATGGCAAAAGCGCCGTTGCGATGCATATCGCCATGCAGGTGGCGCGTGCTGGTTATCCTGTCTGCTTCAACAGTCTCGAAATGACCAAGATGCAGACCATGAACCGCTACTTTATCGGGTATGCCCCGATCGACGCGGAGCATATCCGCAAAGGGGGCATCACAGCGGACGACCTGGCACGCATGGAGGTGCTTGCCGAAAAGCTCACCCCCACACCCCTCTTTTTTAACCACACACCGAGTAGCAATGTGGATAAAATTCGTGCGCAAGTGATTCAACAGCGGCGCAAGGGGCAGTGCGAATTGCTGATTGTAGATTACCTCCAACTGCTGCAAAAAGAGCTAACCCCCAACGAAACAATGGATATCGTAGTGGGGCGCATCACCTCTGGCATGAAACGGATTGCCGAGGAGGCGAATATCCCCGTGATACTGGTGTCTCAGCTGAACCGAAATAGCGAAAACAGACAGGGCAGTGCGAAGCAGCCCGAGATTCACGACCTCCGCGATTCGGGTAATATCGAACAGGTGGCAGATAATATCATCTTCGTATACAACCCCATGCGCCATGGTATTACGCACGATAAGGAGACGGGTTTCAGCTACCGCAATGCAGGATTGCTGTGTATAAAGAAGTGTAGAAACGGTTCCACCGGCACAGCGCGCTTTATCCGCAACGAGAGTTTCACGAGATTGTATGATATCGAACAAAAATTAAACCTATGAACCATTCAAATTTAGATATTGCGGCTATCAAAGCGCGCTACAATATTGTAGATGTCGCGGCTCGCTATTTCAGTGTTACACGTAGAGGCGTTCGTTCCGTGGCGCTGTGTCCGTTTCATGCAGACCGACACCCCTCGCTCACGCTCTCGCCTAACCATGCTAGTTACCACTGCTTTGCGTGTGGTGCAAAGGGGGATATCTTCTCCCTTGTGCAGCAGATGGAGCATTGCACGTTTATGGAGGCGGTTGCCCGCATAACGGGTGGCACATTCACCACGCAAACACCGCACGCCCTGCCACCGCTACCCGAAGCGGTGCTCTCTCCCGAAACGGCAGCGGAGAATGCGCGGTTTCTGCAACGCTTAATCCCCTACACGCCTGCTTGCGCTGCACTACGGGAGGCATATCGCACGTTAGAAGTGGGTATAGCACCTACTTCGCCTGCCGTGCCACCGTACGAAACCTATTCGTTGAGGCGCCTAGCAGGTCGGTTGATCTTTCCGATCCGCAGCAAAACAGGGGAGTTGGTCGGTTTTTCGGGTAGATTGCTGACGGATGGAGCTTCGCCTGCATCTGCTAATAAAGCTGCCCCCAAATACCTAAACAGCTCCTTTGCAGATGGCTTTGCCAAAGGGGCGCACCTCTACGCCTTGCACCGCGCCTTGCCTTTTGTGCAGCAGACGCGCAAACTTTATCTCGTAGAGGGTTACAAGGATGCACTCGCGATGCATGCCGCAGGATTCCCCAATACAGTGGCTCTTGGTGGCACGGCACTGACGCCACAGCATATCGCGCTACTCACCTCTTTAGCTCCGCAACTCTACGTTTTGTTAGATGGCGATGCGCCAGGAATTGCAGCCGCGCAACAGATTGCAAAACAGCTGCTTCACATCGTAACTACGCGGATTTATGTGTTGCCTGATGGCGAAGATCCAGATTCTTTGATGCAAAAGCATGCATTTGGGTGGTTTGATCTGTTTTTATCTGATAAATGAGCGAAAATAACCAATATTTTGTTATTAGATGCAAAAAAAGGGTTATCTTTGTGGTGAATTAGAAGCCAATAGTTCGTTGCTCCATGGGGGTGACGAACTTTGGTG
>CAMQTD010000082.1 GCA_947036995.1 uncultured Parabacteroides sp. | reverse complement strand
GGGAAAATAAAAGCGGTACTCCTCAAAATAGATCTATTTTGAGGAGTACCGCTTTAGTATGCGGATAGCGAAGTGTTATCGCGTGCCCATTGCTTTTTTGTAGTCTGCCAAGGATAGCTTTTGCTGTAACCATGTTTGCACAAGGTTGCTATACGACTGTACCCAGGTGATCTGCGCTGTAAGCACATCGAGGATAGGAAGCTTACCTTCGTTATAACTGAAGGTGTTGATGTCCAAGTTATCTTCTGAGATGCTAACGCTTGCATTTGCCATTTCGATCAGTTTAGTGTTCTCAGTTAGGTTAGTCCATGCGTTGGCTAACTCTTTGCTGATTGCATCTTCTGTGATTTGACGCTCATATTTTTGCGAAAGCAATACAGCCTTTTGTGCATTGCTCTCTTTGAAACGAGCTCCCCAACGCAAAAGCGGTATGCTTACGGATGCAAACGCTACAGAGTTGAAACGTGTAGAACCGTCGATATTCAACATCTGTGTACCCCAAGTCTCTTTAAATCCGATCGAAACAGATGGATTGTATTTACCCTTTGCCAATTTTACTTGACGCTCTTGGTACTGGATGTTTAAATCGGCAATTTTAAACTCTGGTCTGTTCTGAAAGGCTACATCGTTGCCCACTTTTAATGGTAGCGATTGATACATAGTGATCGAATCTGCTATCATCACAGGATCTAGCGGTGCTTGACCCATCAAAACATTGAGGCTTTGAAGTGCTAACTGATAACCTTTATAGGCGTTTGTTTTTTGAATCTCTGCCTCTTTAAGACGTGCTTGCACCTGCAAAAGATCGGTACGGCTAATCAATCCATCTTCGAAACGGTCGGTCAGAACAGCTGCCAACGATTCGATAATATCAACGTATTGACACATCACCTCGTACATCTCTTTGCTTGCAGCGGTAGACCAATAGCTTACGTCTGCTGTATAGATAATATTATCTACTGTTAGCGTTTCGGCCTGCTCAGCAATTGCTGTTTTTACTTGAGCGGCTTTGTAGCTGTTGTGAATATTTCCACCTGCATAAAGCGGTTGTACGATTCCTGCTTGCAGCTCGTACGACTCGTTACGCATAGGAATCGACGTCTCGCCAAATGCCATGCCTAGATCGTTGATACGATATTGCATATTTCCCGAAAAGTCTATCTTTGGAAGAAAGGCTGTTTTAGCTACACGCATCGCCTCAAGTACAGCTACACGCTGTGCGGCACTCTGCTTGATTTGCTGACTGTATTCGAGTACACGATTTTTATATGCAGTGACCGTAAGCGCACTCTCTTGCGCTGCGCCCGAAAGGGTCGCAGCAAAGAGAAAGGTTGCTAATAATATGTTCTTTTTCATACTAATTTTTTTGCCATTTAATTTTAAAGAATATACAATAGGTAACAGGTAAAACAAAGATTGTTAGTACCGTTGCCATCAACAATCCACCCATGATGGTAGCTGCCATACCGGCAAACATCGCATCACCTAACAGTGGTAACATACCTAGGATGGTAGTACCTGATGCCATTGTTACGGGTACGATTCTTGTTTTGGTAGCCTGTACAACTGCATCGAAAGGGGAGAGACCAGATGCCTCTTCGATTCCGATTTGGTCTACCAGTACAATCGCATTCTTTATATTCATTCCGATCAAGCCCAGCAATCCGAGCATCGCAAAGAAGTCTAACGATTTACCAAATATCAACAGACCCAATACTACACCAATAAAGATCAGTGGCAACATTGCCATAATCAATACCGGTTTGCGGTAGTTCTGAGGGAAAAGGAATAATAGGATGATGTAGATCAACAAGAATGTAACAGGAATATTCTCTGCCAAGGCTGTATTACCCATATCTTGAGAATCTTGCTCTCCAAAGTATTGAAGCTTATACCCATCAGGGACCTCAACCTCGGCTTGTACGGCTTGCCATACTTGCTGGAAGGCTGCCATGGTGTTTGCTCCGCGTTTAGGCTCACAATACATGGCTAGGGTACGCTCACGGTTGAAGCGCTTAATCATATTATATTCGTATTCTAATGCGAAACGATCTATCACCTGCTCGAGCTTCACGGTTTTGTTTTTTGAGCTAAACACAGGTAGTGTAAGCATCTCGTTCAAACGCATCGAGTCGATCTCTGTGTTTTTCATCAAGATAGGCATAAATAGGTCGCCCTCACGATATTCTCCTAACGGAATACCATTCGTTGCCGCTTTAAGGGCATATGCCACTTGCTGACGGGTGATGCCTAAACGTAACCCTTTCTCTTGAGAGAACAATGGTTTCCATACAGGCACTTGGTTACCCCAACTATCACGCACTTCCATCACCATATCACAACGACGTGCAATCTCTTTTGCTTTTTCGGTAAGCGCTACAAGCGTATCGATATTCTCACCTACAAAGGCAATTTCGATTGCTGCATCGGGTACAGGAGAGAGCATAAATAGAGACGAACGGGTTAGGATATTTGGATAATTCTCTGTCAAATAAGTGTATAGTTCGTTTTCTACAACTACTGACTGCTCTGCATCGAAAGTTTCGACAAGTATGTTTGCAAAGTTTGGCTTAGGTCCGTAAGACGAACTTGCCAAGTAGTAACGTACCGGAGATCCTCCCATTGTGATAGAGAACGATTTAATCTTTTCGTTACTCTTAAGATAGTCTTCGATCTCAATTACATTTTTCTCTACATCGCGGATACCAAAACCTTCAGGGAAGATTAAGTCGGCACGCATATAGGGTTTGTTCATGCTTGGGAAGAAACTCTGTGGCATTATACCCATGATAACTAACGAGAGAATCAATGCACCGATAACAGTACAAACCGTGAGGTAACGATGGTTAATCAATCCTCTTAACATTTTCTCGAAACGATGGTATAGTTTTGAATCGTACGGATCGCTATTCGCATCTCCAGTACTCTCCTTTAAGATGAAATTACCAAACGTAGTAGTTTGTGCAAGTGCTAACACCCAACTCAAACCTAACGAGATTGCCAATACAATAAATAATGGCTTCACGATCTCCGCCACTGCTGCAGGGGCTAAGAACATTGGTAAGAACGAACAGATAGCAATCAATGTTGCACCAAAAAGTCCCCATTGTGGACCTGTAGCACCATCAATCAACGCTTTATAACGTGGAACACCGCGTTTGATACCAATCTGCGCATTATCTGTTACCACAATGGCATTATCTACTAACATTCCCATGGCAATGATAAACGCTGCCAATGAGGTACGATTTAAGCCTACGCCGAGAAGTAACATTAATAATAATGTACCACCAACCGAGAATAGTAGCGAGCTACCAATTAGCAGTCCGGCACGCGATCCCATCACCAAGAAGATGATTACGATTACGATCAGTAGCGACTCCATCAGGTTAATTACAAAACCATTATTTGCTTCGTCAGCAATTTTATTTTCTGGATAGATGGTTACAACATCCATGCCGAGTGGTAGAAGTGATTGCATCGCTACCATGTGCTCTGCAACAACATTACCAACGGCTACAACATCATCTTTAGCACCTGTTGCAACACCAATACCAATGGCATGCTTACCATCTACACGCATCAAACTTGATGGAGGATCCATGTATCCACGCTCTACGGTAGCGATATCATCTAGGCGTACTTCGGTACCCGATTTAGTGATGATGATCTGCTCACGTATATCGCGCAAATCTTTATACGTACCATCTGCTTGTACCTTTAGGTTGTAGTTACCTGTGTTGATCTCACCGATATTAACCAGTAGGTTTTGTGCTTGTAGGGTTTGTAAGATTACGTTCGGATCAAGCCCTAAAACAGTTAGTTTTGGGGTAGAGATCTTTACATTGATTACTTCGATCTGCTCACCATAAAGCATTACCTTTTGTACACCTTCGATAGGTGTTAGGTCTGTTTTGATCTTCTGTGCCCATTCGCGTAGATCTTTGTAGGTAAATCCATCTTCTGCTGATAAGGCATAGTAGATACCGAATACATCACCAAAGTCGTCGTTCACACGGATAGACGATGCACCTTGTGGCAAGCTGGGTTGGATATTGGCTACCTTACGGCGCAATTCGTCCCACTTCACAGGCATATCAGCTGGCGAGATCGTAGGCTGAAGCTCAATGTTTATTTTTGAAAGACCGAAATACGAATCTGATTTGATTCGGAAAACTTCGGACATCGATTGAATTTCTCTTTCGATGGGTTCAGTAATCAATTTCTCCACTTCAAGTGGTGAGGCTCCAGGGTATTGAGTGATTAAAACGGCTGTCTTGATCACAAAAGGTGAATCCTCTTTTTTTCCGAGTTTAGAGAATGAAAGCACGCCTCCTACCAACAGTATGGTTAGGAAAAAGTAGATTACCTTCTTATTCTCTAAAGAGTATTTTGGAATATTCATACGTTTGTTTTAGAATTAATCAGTTAATACTTTCACTTGCTGACCATCCACTAGGCGTGTAGCTCCTGCTGCAACGATATTTTCGCCGACACTAAGCCCTTCGCTAATGATTACTTGGTCGCGACCTAATAAACCACCCTCAACGATAGGACGTTGTGATACTTTTCCGTTTGCATCAACAACAAAAACACAAATCATGTTTTTTGCTGGATCTGAAACAATGGCAGAAAGTGGTACAATAGTAGCATCTTTTTGCAGTTCGTTGTTTGCATTCAATGCTACATGACACGAAAATCCAACAGATACTTTGTAGGTAGAAAGATTAAACTCAGGATCGTCGATATACAACATTACTGGAATACCTGAACCATCTAAAGATGCCTCAACATACTCCTTTACTTTGGCGTTAAACCATTTACCACGGTAGTTATCAAACTCCACTTTCAAGGTGTGCTCTGTAGCTGTTAGGTAAGTGATGTTGCTCTCGGGCATGGTGAATTGAATCAATAGTTTTTTCGGATTGATAAGGCTTACGATACCTTGTCCGGCTTGTACTTTTTGGTAATTCTCTACATGTTTCTTCTGGATAAATCCATCAAATGGTGCACGTAGTTTTGTTTGAGACAACATGTTTTGTGCATATTTATATGCAGCTTTAGCGTTCGAAAAAGAAGCTTCTGTAGTTTCGAATTCTTGACGTGAGATAGCCTCTTTAGATAATAATTTAGTAGCACGCTGCATTTGCGCTTGTGCTGATTTGTAAGATGCCTTTTTAGCTTCTAACTCTAATTTAAAATCCAATGGATCGATCTCGGCAATTACTTGTCCTCTCTTTACGGTTTCACCTTCGTCTACCAATAAAGCCACAAGTGGGCCAGACATTTTAAATGCTAAATCACTAAATTCATCAGGAGCAACTACGCCACTAAATGATTTCTCGATCACGTTTAGAGACAATACCTCTGTCGTTTTTACAGAGCGTATTCCTTGCTCTTGTACAACGGGTTGCTTACAAGCTGTAAACAAAGCAACGCTTAATAAAACTTGAATAACCTTTTTGTTCATAATTCTTATTAATTTTCTAAATATTATTTTCTAATTCTTTTTTTTTACGGCGCGTAATATACACATATTTAATATATGTATATTTAAACATTACTATTTTTTACACTGATAGCTTGTTTGTTAGCGTTAATTAAACTTCCAGTGGTCAGAATTGCTCTTTGATTCGATCCTTTCTTCTAAATCATCTGGTAGTGAGACAAAAAAATCGATCTGTGCTCGCTCCTCTACATCGTCTATTGACATCACTAATTTGCTCAATTCGACACCCTTATACCCTTTGTTTTCGAAGATAAATCCGATCCCTTTGGGATTTTTTCCGTGCGGCGATACAATTACCTTATAGAAGGCATTCGGTATGGCTACACGGTTCTTGCCTAAACGTTTGAGTTTAGGGCTTAAAAGTGGTCCCGTAGCAATCAATATGGCGCTATCGGTAACTGCCCAGTCGCGTACTAGCTCTTCCAACTCTTTCCAGATACCTCGGTTTAATTGAGGGGATTGAGGGGAGATGTTGCTCATAAAAAAAGATTCGTCCATTGCTCTGCGCGACCAACTCATATCGGCTGCTGGAGCTAAGTGACCACGATCGAAACCTGTACGGGTATAATCACCATTATCGGCTGTTCCACCCTTTATTTTTTTATCTATCAAGAACTTATCCTTGCGTTTATACTTTTTAGAGACCGATTCGCGCCCTGTTAACTCGTACGCTACCCAGTTTGCCTGTTTGTAGGTCGGATTAAAAGAGACTGTATAGCCTTCGTGCGCTACGATTTGCTCCTTTTCGTCGCTTAGCAAGCGGGGCAACGCTGCATCTGCAAGAATCTTAAACGATTGCTTATCCGTAGTTGAATCGACAGGTCTCTTTTTTGTCGATTTAACTGGTTTTGCTGTTGGTTTAACGCGCTGCTGCACTGTTTTCTCCTGCTTCGCAGGGGTTTTAGCTGTTGCAGGATTATGCTTTTCGCGTAGATAAAGCAATCCCAGCAATAGAAATAACAACAATAATGCTGCTAAAACAATGTTCTTTAATGTCTCAAAAAGGGTTCGGATATCTTTCATCTTGCTCCCTTTCGTTTTACGTCCTTTTGTTTTAACCTTAGATATAGTCGCCTTCTTCTTGCTTATTACTTTTTTCTTTGCCATAATTTAAAATATGCTGCAAAATTAAAGTATATGTTTCAGATAATGAACACCCAATATCGAAAAATAGTTTTGTAATACTTTCCTTCTAAATCATCCCACAAAAAAACCAGCTCAATATAGTTCACTAATTAACAAGATACCACAAATTTATGCTCCAAAAACGTTAGTAAGATTAAAAATAGATTTAATATTTATAATTAAACAAATATTGCGTAACTATTTAATTCTTTTTATTGGATATAAATTATATCTTTATAGCAGAAATATAATTTTAATTTAGAATTAATACAATTCAACGCAACCACACGCAACCATGAAAAGATACAGTTCGTCTGCTAGTAAGACCTCTTTTTTTAAACGTAAATCCACATATTTAATAGCTGGTGTTATTATCGGAGCTATGCTTGCTCTTGGTGGATATCAAACAGCATCACACTATTCAACAGACGAATCGTGCATGTCGTGCCATGTACACCCTCAGGCAGAACAGAGTTGGAAGCTTTCCAAACACGTTAATAATGGCAGTGGCGTAAAAACGCATTGCGTAGATTGCCACCTCCCTCCACAAAACAATACGTGGGACCATTACAGCGCTAAAGCAGCACTCGGAATCAAAGATGTTTGGGGATTCTTTACCAAAGATAGTGCCGACTTTAATTGGGAAACCAAATCGGAACTAGAACATGCCGTAAAATTTATTCCAAACGAATCGTGTAAGGAGTGTCATCAAAATATCTTTCCCGAAGGAATTAACGACAAAGGCATCACCGCACACCTTTATTACGATACAAACGAAAAAAAGCTCGACCTACAATGTATAAGCTGTCACCTCGATGCGGGGCACTATAACCCGAACTACAGCCACGGAAAACTAGCAGGCATACCTGGAGCAATGGCTTCGAATGCAGCAATGGATAGTAGTTTACTCTTTAAAGCGCCAACCACAGTAACAGCATTTGAATCTTTCACAGAGCAGATACCAGGTACTTTTGTTTCGTTTCAGATGCAAGCCATACCAGGCGGAAGCTTTAAGATGGGTAGCACAACAGACGAAGATTTCCACAACGCCGACGAAGCTCCAGTACGTAACATCACCGTTAGCCCATTCTTTATGGCAGAGCTAGAGGTTACTTGGGATCAGTTCTGGGCATTTTACGGACAAACAATGTCTGAGGGACGTACATCCCCCGAAACCGTGTATGCAAATAATAGCAACCCACTGGTAGATGCAATCTCTGGCCCTACCGCTCCATTCGGATTCCCCGACCAAGGCTGGGGAAATGGAGACCGACCTGCTATCACCATGACACACTATGCGGCAGAAACATTTTGCCAATGGATAAGCAAAAAAACAGGAAAGAAATACCGCCTACCAACCGAAGCCGAGTGGGAATATGCTGCTCGTGGAGGTACAGAAACGGCATACTTCTTTGCTGGAGATCCTAAATCATTCTCCGACAAATCGTTCTGGCGTAAGTTTATCGATGCAGAAACAGCCGTAATCAGTGATTACATCATCTACGAGAAAAATAGCCGTAACAAAACGCAAGAGCCAAGTCAGGTGATGGCAAATCCGTACGGTCTTAAAAACATGCTTGGCAACGTTGCCGAATATTGTGCAGATAAGTACGACCCAGCAGCGTATACCAAAAACGATAATGCAACAAACCCACGCGCAACAACAGGCGAAGCACACGTGATACGTGGTGGTAGTTACAACATGGATGCAGCAGCATTACGCTGTGCCAGCCGCGACTATACCAAACACGAAGCATGGCTTAAAACAGATCCTCAACAACCCAAAAGTATTTGGTGGTATTCAGATATTAAAGGAATCGGATTCCGTGTTGTATGCGAAGCAGACAATACAAGCAAGGCTCAATAGAATTAAATCTTTAAAATAGTATCATATTATGGAAAACAAACAGAATTTAAGTAGAAGATCTTTTATCAAAAGTTCCGCCCTACTGAGTGCCCTTGGCACCGTAGGTACAGGTACAGTGGCAGGCATAGCGCTTACATCATGTGGTGAGGCAAACAATGCACCCACCATCACACCTTTAAAAGCCGAAGGCACCTATTATATACCGCAACTTCCCGATCTAGCAACAGACGGCAAACCACTCAAAGCAGGGGTTATTGGCTGTGGTGGTAGAGGTTCGGGTGCTGCATTCAACTTCCTTAATGCTTCGAATGGGGTAACAATTACCGCACTAGGAGACGTATTCGAAGAGCGCATCACCAAACTAAAAGAGAGACTCAAAAAAGATAAAAGCATCGAGATACCTGCCGAGAATTGCTTCGTAGGATTAGATGCCTATCAAAAAGTAATTGATAGCGGTGTAGATGTGGTGCTTATTGCAACACCTCCCGTATTTCGCCCAATACATTTTAAATATGCTGTAGAGAAGGGTAAGCACTCATTCCTCGAAAAACCAATCTGTGTAGATGCTACTGGTTACCGTACCATCATGGCATCGACCAAACAAGCCGAGGCGAAAGGACTATCTGTTATTACAGGTACACAACGCCACCACCACCGTGCATATGTAGAGTCGTACAAAAAAGTGATGGAAGGACTTATCGGAGAGATTACAGGCGGTACCGTATATTGGAATCAAAACATGCTTTGGTTCCGTAACCGCGAAAAAGCGTGGAACGACTGCGAATACATGATCAAAGATTGGGTAAACTGGAAATGGCTTTCTGGAGATCATATCGTAGAGCAACACGTACACAACATCGACGTATTTACTTGGTTCAGCGGATTGAAACCTGTTAAAGCCGTAGGATTTGGCTCACGCCAGCGCCGCCTAACGGGAGACCAATACGACAACTTCAGCATCGACTTTACGATGGAGAATGGCGTTCACCTACACAGTATGTGTCGTCAGATAGATGGTTGTGCAACCAACGTAAGCGAATTTATTCAAGGCACAAAAGGCTCTTGGGATAGTAAAACAATGGAGATTAAAGACCTTGCAGGCACCGTACTTTGGAAATACAACAAAGAGGAAGCTAAAGCAGCCTATAAACAACACGACCCATACACGCTAGAGCATGTAAACTGGATTAACCATATCCGTGCGAACAAACCCCTTATACAATCGGGCGAAACTGCCGTATCAAACATGGCAGCAATCATGGGACGCGAATCTGCTTATACCGGTGCCGAAATAACTTGGGATGCAATGACTGCTGCCCCACAAAACTATACACCAGCCGATTTAACACTCGGTAAAATGGATATGTCTACCTTTACCGTAGCCGTTCCGGGTAAACCAAAAGCATAAGCATGACACAAGATAGAAGATCATTCATCAAAACAGCCCTATCGGGTGCTGCTATCGCTGCGGTAGGTACAACACATGTGGGTTGTACATCTGCAACCGTAAACAGCAACGGCACGCCAGCCGAACTCAAACTCTCCTTTCAAGAAGGAACCGCTCCAGGGAAATCGCTGGGCGAGAAATTCGATTACATGGAGAAGATGGGCATCGTAGGCTTCGAACCCGGTGGACGTGGATTAGCAGACCGTATGCCTGCCATTCAAAAAGAGTTGCAAAACAGAAACATTCAAATCAGCGCTATATGCGCTGGTTTTAAAGGATTTGCTATTGCCGAAGATCCTGCCGTACGCAAAGAGTGTATGGATACCATGAAGGAGATTATCGCTGCTGCTGGCGAACTGAAATCGACAGGCGTAATTATTGTGCCTGCCTTTAACAGACAAACGCCCATACTTCCGCACACACACGAAACACGTAGTTTTTTGTGCGAACAGTTCAAAGAGTTGGGCGATTATGCCTTAAATCACGGAACAACTGTTATCTTTGAACCGCTAAACCGCCGAGAGTGCTTCTACCTACGCCAAGTAGCCGACGCTGCCTCACTTTGTAGAGACATCGACAGCGAAGGGGTTAAATGTATGGGAGACTTTTGGCACATGACTTGGGAAGAGACCTCAGACATGGGCGCTTTTCTTTCGGCAGGCGATTACCTCCAGCACGTGCATGTGGCAAGCCGCAAACGTCGGAGTATGCCCGGTGAAGATGCGGAGGCAGACAATTATATCAATGGATTTAAAGGATTAAAAATGATTGGTTACGATAAGTATGTCAGTTTTGAGTGTGGTTGCAAAGGAGAACGTAGCGTAATCCTTCCCGCCGCGGTACAGCTCTTACGTGACCAGTGGAAACTTGCTTAAACTAAACATATGTCGTTAGTACATACAACAATTCAACTGAGTGAAGTGGTGGAAGTCCACCCTTCACTCATCCCTGTAATAAACAGATTCGGTATCCGCCTTGGGCTGGGAGACCGAACGGTGAAAGATATCTGCCTCGAACACAACTTGGACGAAGATTTCTTCCTCACCGTGATCAACACATTCTTAAACGAGGGTTACTTTCCCGAAAAGAAGCTGCAAACATTTCACACCTCGCTGATTGTAGACTATCTCACAAAAACGAACGCCTACTACAGCCGTTTTCAGCTCCCTAACATCGAGAGACACCTCTCCTCGTTTATCAGCATGAGCAGCGATAACAATCCATCGCTCGCATTGATCGGTAAGTTTTTCAACTCATTCAAAGATGAATTGCTGAACCGCATCGAGCAGGACGAGAAAAATTGGTTTCCCCACTGCCTCGATCTCAACAACAAACTCAAAGCACGTGCCGAGTTAATCCACCTGACCGAATCCGAAAGCATGGATGATAGCATCGAAGCACTCCTTTACGACCTAAAGAATATCCTCATCAAGCATATCTCAGGATCGTATAACGAGAATCTATGCTATGCCGTAATCTTTTCGTTAACAAGCCTAGAGAAAGATATCAAACAGCACAACCGCATCCGATACCGCATACTTGAACCGATGGTGAAAGCGATGGAAAAATTGTGTCTCTAAGCATATGGAATCGACCAAACAGATCAGTATCATTCTTGATAACACACTCGTTAAGGAGGGATTGTGTGCAATTTTGAATAACTATTTTGCACCAATCCACATCAAACAGTATGCACATCTAAATGAGATTCTAGCTGCCGAAAACGAATCGACAGACTACTATATCACAAGCAGCGAAGCGTTTACGGTAGACATAGATTTCTTCCTACCCCGACGCCATAAAACCCTGTTGCTGATGCAGCATGCCGCCACGCCGCTACCTCAAAACAGCGCACACGCCATACAAAGCATCGCCTGCAACAGCACGGTCGAAGAGATTATCGAACAGCTTCAAACCCTCTTTAACCGCGACACCCACACCACGCAAACAGAACCAAACAAAGGACTCTCTTCGCGGGAAATAGAGGTACTGCAACTGGTCGTAAAAGGCTTTATCAACAAAGAAATTGCCGACAAACTATCCATCAGCCTCAACACCGTACTCTC
>CAMQTD010000081.1 GCA_947036995.1 uncultured Parabacteroides sp. | reverse complement strand
ACAATTTATCGGGTAACTTCAACAAACATAGAACCTCGGTGGATAATAGATTTGGGAAAAGAGAAGATATCAGAAGATGTACGCACACGCTATCGTCAAATAATGGACGATCAAAGCAAAGAGTTTTTCGGCGCTATACAAACAGGGCGTAAGCCAGACTTAGATAATACGGAAGCTGTGCTTTTAACGAAAGACAATAAAGCCATTTGGTCAGTTCACGAAACAGACAATTTTCTTTTCTTTATATGGTCTAAGGTTAGTCCACAGAATGAAGCACGTGGGATAACCGATTTCTATAACCAAGTAGGATATTATAATAAACACACAGGCGAAACAGTCGCTGTAAAAGGTCGTGGTTTTGTTGATGATATATTCTTTACGGGAGATTATATGCCTTATGCTGGTATGTTTGATAATAAGTTTATGAAAGTAGTTTGGCCATACGAGCTAGCAGAGCTTATTGAGGAGAAGCAGGGTAATGGAGAAAAGGTACATCCTAAACTCCTTGAGTTGAGTAAAAAGATGAGTGACGAAGATAATCCATTCCTTATGGTGGCACATTTAAAGAGGATCAAATAATAAAAGCAACACAACCGAACTGTATAAAACTTAAAAGGGTTAGTAATCGTAAGATTACTAACCCTTTTAAGTTTTATGATAGGATTTTTAGATCATTTACATAGTTGGATATCTATCAACTGTCATTGCATTGTGGATTATAGAAGAGGTGTAGCTTTGGATAAAAGCCTTGGTTTTCATCTCTAATTTTTTTGCTACTTCAGTTTCAATGAATAATAAATTGTTGGTCATTGCCATATCCTTACGATAATTATATAGTGAGGTGGCTTTCTTGCCATCAAAAACAAGCATCATCTCACCTTGTGTAGCAATGTATGCTCCCTGTGCGTAGTGTACAGAGAAGTCGCTCGAGTCTGTAGGTTTTAGTATAGACTTGCCGAAGCTGAAGTATGGTTTGTTATAGCCTAAGTAGTCTAAGATTGTAGGCATAATATCAAGATGATTTACATTTTCATATCTAGCTTCTTTAGGCAGATCACCCGAGGGATCGTAAAGAGCTATCGGGATCGCATTGCGACCACTAATGCCTTGGTATTCTTTATAGAATGAGTCGCTAGTATGGTCGGCAGTGATAACAAATAGTGTGTTTTCAAACCAGCTCTCTTTTTTGATTGTTTCAAAAAAACATTTGAGGGCGTAGTCGCTATATTCTATGCTATTATGCATCTTTAGGTCGCCATTTTTAAATTTGTTTTTATGTTCTTCGGGTATTACATAGGGGTGATGAGAGCTGAGTGTAAACATTGAAGCAATAAAAGGTTCTTTGTATTGCTTAATATCTTTTGCTATAAATTGCATAAAGGGTTCATCGAATATCCCCCAAAATCCATCATCATATATTTCTCCATTTTGAGTCTGCTGAAGAAAGTCATCCTTTGAAAGATAGTGGTTAATGCCCGCTTTCTTTGTAAACGACGAGATGCCTAATGAGCCAAAATTAGCACCTAGGTAAAACATTGATTCGTAGCCTTCATCTTTTAATAAGCTTACGGTAGAATAAAACTTGTTTTGGGAGTATGTACTGGTAACAAATGGTTCGGCAGTTGATGGAATAGACGATAAAATAGCAGGCACTGCCATAATAGATTTATTTCCATTTGCAAAAGCATGCATAAAGTAGAGCGAATTATCCATAATTGAATCTAAGAAAGGAGTATATCCTTTGTAGTCTTTTATTGTTGTATTTCTATTTAAAGAGCTGATATACTCTTTGCCAAAGCTCTCTAGGATAATAATAAATACATTCTTTTTACGCAGTTTTGTATCCTGTGTTGGTATATGGATAGGTGAATATAATGAATCGCGTGTTTGTTTGTCAAAGTAGAGGTGCTCTTTTAGTACTTGGTCTCCACTTGTTCGAAATAGAGAAAATGGCGTGTTTAGTACAATTGCATCTTCTCCTAAATTAACTGCAAATTCATTTGCTTTATCAATTTGAATGGGTTTGTTATCATGCATTCCCCCTCTAATACCGATAATAAAAATGCCTATTCCAATTAAAAATGATAGTACAGCAATGGAATAGTATTTTCTTTTGTTTTCATTTTGCGATCGTTTAATTTCGATTCTATTGTAACCATAGATCATGAAGGCTATCAGCAGCATAAAATATACAGTCATATACCAATAGTCGGCAATAGAGCGCAGTACAACGTCTCCGATGTTTGGATCATTTCCAAATTCATTGAAAAATGTGTATGTTGTTCTTCTTTGTCGGAAGCTGTAGAATATGATATCTGCAGTATTAATCATTAGTAATATTCCTCCCATTAGAAAGAAGAAAGCTTTAGCTATGGATTGATAGGTTTTGCCATATCTAATTCTGACAGGTATTATTTCCATTAATATGAAGATAATATTTGCATAGAATAGAGCGGTTACATCGAATAGGATTCCGCCTTTGGCAAGTTTCAAATATGTAATTAGATCTGTATTAGGAAACATATCTATGTTATACAGAAAGAATCCTAACCGGCTAATTTGCAGAATAAATAACATGAGTACAATTCTAAGGATTGTAGCTGCATAAATGTTCGTAGTGTATTTCATTGTAATTTAATTATTGTACGAAGGGTTGTCGTTATCAATGATTGTTTCATTGTGTACGAAGTAATACTTCAGTTTTTCGGGATATTAGCTTTCCAAGCGAAAGATGCAGGATAACCGACTTATATAAACAAGCGAAAGGGTTAGCAATCTTACGATTACTAACCCTTTAAGCGGTCCGGACGGGATTCGAACCCGCGACCCCATGCGTGACAGGCATGTATTCTAACCAACTGAACTACCAAACCGTTTTTGCTTTGCTAACTTATCGTTAGCCGCTCTTCCTCCGAATTGCTCTGCAAAGGTAGTGTTATTTTTGACAACTCCAAAACTTTAGCGAACAAAATTCAATTTATTTTTACATCTAGATGCAAATCTATTGATGTTGAGCTATTTGAATGAATGTATTATTTTCATTCAAATAGCTCAAAAACCATTATCCCAATATAGAAACTAACAGAAAACCGATTCCGACTGATACCGCAGTAGCAATAATACCAGGCATCATAAAGGAATGATTCAATATATACTTACCAATACGCGTTGTACCTGTACGGTCGAAGTTAATCGCAGCCACCACTGTTGGGTAGTTAGGAATAAAGAAGTAACCATTAACAGCAGGAAACATCGCAATAAGCAGTAGCGGCGAAATACCCAGTGCAATACCCAACGGCAATAAAGCTCTAATTGTTGCCGCTTGACTATAAAGTAAGATCGACATTACAAAAAGTGCTATACCAAAGAGCCAAGGCATCTCTGTTACAATTCCTTCGATAGAGGTTTTTAATACCTCCATATTACTTTGCAAAAAGGTGTCGCCCATCCAAGCAATACCAAAAATAGCAATCACAGCCTGCATACCTGCTCCAAACACAGAGCCTTGCGCAGCCTTGATACCATCTGTTTGCGTAACTAACAAAATCAGAGCAGCAGCAGATAACATAATAATTTCAATAATAACAGGCATCCCTACGATTACGGTAGCACCATCAATTATATGCTGCGGACGTAAGGTCTCAAAAGATCCAAACAATACAATTGAGAGTGTAGCTGTTAAAAAGATAAGAACAGACGCCAATGGTTTCCAACGATGCAATGCATCTTTCTCCACTTTGTTATCATCTATAAACTCTCCGTTAGCGATGCGACGCAGGTACTCTGGGTCTTCGTCCAGCTCTTTACCTACATACATCGAATAAAAAGCACCAGCCAATACAC
Organism: uncultured Parabacteroides sp.; assembly: GCA_947036995.1. Classification (GTDB taxonomy): domain Bacteria; phylum Bacteroidota; class Bacteroidia; order Bacteroidales; family Tannerellaceae; genus CAMQTD01. The sequence goes on along the minus strand of CAMQTD010000081.1, from coordinate 8,389 downwards.
CAAGCAGTGTACTCGGGATACTAATCATTAAAATATCAAGCAGTGAAATATCATATCCACTCAGCATACTCAGTAAAGCGACTGTTGCAGCCGAAATAGGACTTGCCGTAATGGCTTGCTGCGAAGCAATCACTGCAATAGCAAGCGGACGTTCGGGACGAATCTTCGTTTCGCGCGCTACCTCTGCAATAACAGGAAGTACAGAATAAGCCACATGTCCTGTTCCTGCAATAAAAGTAAAGAAGTAAGTAACTAACGGACTCAACCAAGTAATACGTGCTGGATTGCGACGTAATAGTTTTTCTGCCTCGCGTACCATCAAATCTAATCCACCAGCAGCTTGCATACAACCAGCTGCACTAATCACGGCAGCGATCATTAGCATTACATCAATGGGGGGAGATGTAGGTTGCAGCCCAAACCCGAAAGTCAGAATCGCTAATCCAATACCACCCATTACACCTAAACCAATTCCGCCTAAACGCGCTCCTAATAGAATTGCCGTTAAGACAAACAAAAATTGTACAACCATGCTCTCTTATTTATTATAGTTTTTTTATCGTTTCAGTTTACAAAAGTACAAAAAAACATTACAGCATACTATTAAAGTATTCTAGCTGTGTTACTTTTCTTTACGAATCTAGAAGGATAAAAGATAGAAAAAATGGTGTAATTTTGCGCTCACTAACAAATTCAATCAAATGCAAGGAACAAAGAGCCTGACCGAAGGTCCTATTCGAAAACAATTATTTAATCTCGCGATGCCCATCATGGGTACTTCTTTTATTCAAATGGCTTACAGCTTAACAGATATGGCTTGGGTGGGACGCCTAGGTAGCGAAGCTGTAGCAGCCATTGGAGCGGTGGCAATTCTTACGTGGATGTCTGCTTCGATCTCTTTACTCAACAAGGTTGGGGCAGAGGTTAGTGTAGGGCAATCTATCGGTGCTAAAAATGTAACAGATGCACATGCATTTGCTTCGCATAATATTACGCTTTCGCTGATTTTATCGCTCTGTTGGGGTGCACTTCTTTTTATATTTGCCGATCCTATCATTGCAATTTATAAATTAGAAGCTTCAATCTCTCACAACGCCATTGATTATTTGCGAATCGTGATGACTGCGCTGCCGTTCGTATTCATGTCTGCCGCTTTTACGGGGATATACAATGCCGCAGGACGAAGTAAGACTCCTTTTGTAATTAGTGGAATCGGTTTGGTGATTAATATGATTTTAGATCCACTGTTTATTTTTGTGTTTGATCTAGGAACCAATGGAGCTGCCATGGCTACATGGATTTCGCAAGCAACCGTATTTGGGCTGTTTATATATCAACTCAAAGTACGCGATTCGCTGATGGGAGGATTTCAATTCTTTTGTGCACTTAAAAAGAAATATTCAAAAAGAATTTTCCAGCTAGGATTACCTGCTGCTATCCTTAATACGTTATTTGCATTTGTCAATATGTTTATGTGTCGCATAGCCTCAGAACAAGGGGGGCACATTGGATTGATGACACTAACAACAGGAGGTCAGATCGAAGCTATTACGTGGAATACTTCGCAAGGATTTTCCACAGCATTGGGCGCTTTTGTAGCGCAAAACTATGCAGCGGGTAAGATTGCACGTGTAGTGGGAGCATACAAGATGACACTTTGGATGACAGGTGTCTTTGGAACATGTTGTACGCTATTGTTTGTGTTTTTTGGTAGTGAAATCTTTTCAATCTTTGTACCAGAGGTTGCCGCCTATATGGCAGGAGCTGTATATCTTCGTATTTCGGGTTACACGCAGCTGTTTATGATGCTTGAGATTACAACACAAGGGTTGTTTTATGGAACAGGTCGTACCATTCCCCCAGCAGTAATTAGTATTGTGTTTAATTATATACGTATCCCGTTGGCTATTTTATTCACCTCTATGGGAATGGGAGTAGTCGGTATTTGGTGGGCAATTAGTATAAGCTGCGCATTGAAAGGAATCACAGCTGTAATTTGGTTTGCACTCTTAAAACGCAAGATATTGAATCCCCAAAAAATAGAGATACAGTAGGAGCGAGTATAAAATAGAAAAAAGCGCTTTCTTTTTTCATAAAATTGAATCAAACATAACAATAAGTCTTTTTTTCTTGTATTTTTGTTTTCTAACAATTCCTTACTAATATAAGGGGAATTATTTTAATACGAAATAAAAAGACAGCTATGGATAAAAATTTCAAACTTGAAACACTCTGCATTCAAGCAGGATGGAACCCTAAAAAAGGAGAGCCTCGTGTGCTCCCAATCTATCAAAGTACAACCTTCAAGTATGAAACAAGCGAGCAAATGGCGCGCTTGTTTGATCTTGAAGATAGTGGATACTTCTATTCACGCTTACAAAATCCTACAACCGATGCTGTTGCCGCTAAGATTTGTGCGCTTGAAGGTGGTGTTGCAGCTATGCTTACATCATCAGGGCAAGCAGCTTCATTCTTTGCCTTTTTAAATATTTGCTCAGCTGGAGATCATATCGTAAGTGCAAATACGATCTATGGTGGTTCGTTCAACCTATTAGGTGTAACACTTAATAAGCTAGGGATTGAAACAACATTCATTAATCAAGATGCATCAGAGGATGAAATTAAAGCAGCATTCCGCCCCAATACAAAGGCTCTTTTTGGCGAAACAATTTCTAATCCAGGACTTAATATTCTCGATATAGAGAAGTTTGCGCGTATTGCACATGCAGAAGGGGTGCCTTTGATTGTAGATAATACGTTTGCAACACCTATAAATTGTCGTCCGTTCGAGTTTGGAGCTGATATTATTATCCACTCTACATCTAAATACATGGATGGGCATGCTACCTGTGTTGGTGGTGTAATTGTAGATAGTGGTAATTTTGATTGGGATGCTCAAGCAGCTAAATTCCCTGGTTTAACAGCACCAGATGAATCGTATCACGGTATCACGTATACCCAAAAATTTGGAAAAGGTGCTTATATCACCAAAGCAACTACACAATTAATGCGCGATTTGGGATCTACGCAATCGCCTCAAAATGCATTTTTATTGAATATAGGACTTGAAACACTTCACTTACGTGTACCACGTCATTGTGAAAATGCGTTAAAAGTTGCAGCCTATTTAGAAAATAACGAAAAGGTCGCTTGGGTTAACTACGCAGGATTGCCAGGGAATAAATATCACGACTTAGCAAATAAATATATGCCAAAAGGAACATGTGGCGTTGTTACATTTGGGTTGAAAGGATCACGTGATGTAGCAACGCGTTTTATGGATAATCTAGAACTAGCTGCCATTGTAACACATGTTGCTGATGCTCGAACATCTGTATTACATCCTGCTAGTCATACACATAGGCAATTAACCGATCAGCAGCTTCTTGATGCAGGTATTGCACCTGACTTGATTCGATTTTCTGTAGGGATCGAAAATGTAGAAGATATTATTGCAGATATAGAACAAGCATTGAACAAGTGATGTTTTGTGATTTCTATGATAGGATTGTCTGTTTTATACATATAATCCTATCGTATAAATTATAAAAAAACAAAATACATTAAAGATTGGTTATGTAACATATGTAAAAAAGAAGTATTTTATTTACATATATCTTGTTTTATAAATATTTATATTCTACATTTGTTACATACAAATTTAAAGTATTATTTGTATGCAACGCTTTTTGAAAAAACTTTAAACCCCAAATAGTATGAGCTACCTGAAGTTTGATAAAACATTGATGATTAATCTAGAGGAATCGCTTACACGTGAGATTTTGCGAACCAATCGTACTGGTGCATACCACTGTACGTCTGTTGTAGATTGCAACACGCGAAAATATCATGGTTTATTGGTTATGCCTGTACCTGAAATTGATCTGGATAACCATGTATTGCTTTCTTCCTTTGATGAAACCGTAATTCAGCATGGTGCTGAATTTAATCTTGGTGTGCATAAATACCAAGGTGATAGTTATAGTCCGAATGGGCATAAATATGTGCGCGAATTTACTTGCGACACAGTGCCATGTACTATTTACCGTGTAGGAGGTGTAATATTATCGAAAGAGAAAGTGTTCTCGTTATACGAGAATAGAATAATGATTAAATACACTTTACTAGAAGCACACTCTCCAACAACGCTTCGGTTTAGGCCTTTTCTTGCTTTTAGAAATGTGAAAAACCTAACCGTTCAAAACGATGCTGTAGATCACTCGTTTCAAGAGATTACAAATGGTATTAAAACGCGTATGTATCCAAGGTATCCTACCCTGTTTATGCAATTTAATAAATCGCCACAATTTGTATTCGAACCATATTGGTATAATGGTATTGAATATATGAAAGAAAAAGACCGCGGATATCCATACAAAGAAGATTTATATGTTCCTGGATATTTTGAGGTTCCAATTAAAAAAGGAGAATCTATTATATTTAGTGCAGGTGATACAACTGTGAATACGAAGAGACTCAAAAGCTATTACGAATCAGAAATTGCAGCACGTACGCCACGTACAAGTTTCTTTAATTGCTTAAAAAACTCTGCTCAACAATTCTACCACCGACCTACAGAAACAGATGCCTACCTATTGGTTGGTTACCCTTGGTTTAAGGTTCGTGCGCGCGACCAGTTTATCTCTTTACCAGGAACTTCGCTCTCTATAAATGACCCTGTCCGTTTCGAAAAAATAATGAATACTGCCATACCTGCACTGCGTCACTATATGCTTACGCTGCAAACAAATGCCGTAATCGACGAAATAGACAGACCCGATGTTCCTTTGTGGGCTATCTGGGCTATTCAGCAATATGCTAAAGATCAGGGAATAGAACGCGCTCGAGAACTTTATGGTGATTTTGTAGGTGAATTGATCGATTTTATTCGTTTACAACAACATCCACTTGTTAAACTAACCGAAAATGGTCTATTGTATGCCGAAGATAATGGTGAAACATTAACTTGGATGAATTCAAGTATTGGAGGTAAACCAGCTATCAAACGTACTGGATATATCGTTGAGGTGAATTCATTGTGGTATAATGCGCTTTCGTTCTATAAAGAGTTGAACGGAACAGAGGATTTAGTAGATATAGAGAAAATTATAAAAAGAATAAATACCTCATTCACAGAAGTATTTATGAACGAACACGGTTATTTATTCGATTCTGTCGATGGCACAAAGAAAGATTGGAGTGTACGTCCGAATATGATTTTTGCCGTATCATTAGAATATTCACCACTAAATCGCACACAAAAACGAGCTATATTAGATATTGTAACCAAAGAGTTGGTTACGCCAAAAGGATTACGCACTTTGAGTCCTAAAAGCGAAGGTTATCAACCTTACTATATTGGTTCTCCAGAGCAGCGCGATGCCTCTTATCACCAAGGAACTGCTTGGCCGTGGTTATTTGGAGCTTATCTAGAAGCTTATTTAAATATATTTGGTAACAGTGGAGTCTCTTTCGTGGAGCGTATGTTGATTAGTCTCGAAGAGGAGATGACCCTACACTGTATCGGTACATTCCCTGAGTTATTTGATGGTAACCCACCATTCACAGGTAGAGGAGGAATCTCTTTTGCTATGAATGTTGCAGCCATTCTTAGGGTACTTAATTTATTGAAAAAATATAATGTCTAATAACCACAAAAAGATGAAAGCATTAATGTTTGGATGGGAATTTCCTCCCCATATATTAGGAGGTTTGGGGACAGCAAGTTTTGGTTTAACCAGGGGGATGGCAATGCAACCCGATATGGATATCACATTTGTTATTCCAAAACCATGGGGAGACGAAGATCAAAGTTTCTTGAAAATAGTAGGGTGTTGTAATACCCCTGTTGTATGGAAAGATGTTTCAAGTGAATATGTGGCAGAGCGATTGGGCGAAGGCGCTGATCCTCAAAATTATTTCAATTTACGAAACCATATATATTCTGACTTTAGCTACAAATCAGTAAATGATTTAGGTTGTATCGAGTTTTCTGGAAAATATCCAGACAACCTGTTGGAAGAGATTAATAACTATTCTATCGTTGCTGGCGTAATTGCCCGGTCGGAGCCATTTGATATTATCCATGCCCACGATTGGCTAACTTATCCTGCTGGCTTACATGCCAAGCAGATAACAGGGAAACCATTAGTTATTCACGTCCACGCAACAGATTATGATCGTAGTAGAGGTAATGTAAACCCAAGTGTATACGCCATTGAAAAAGATGGTATGGACAATGCGGATCATATTATCACGGTAAGTAATCTTACACGACAAACTGTTATTGAGAAGTATCATCAAGATCCTTCGAAAGTAACAACCGTACACAATGCTGTAGAGCCTTTAAGTCCGGAGATTTTAGCTATTCAAGATAAAAAAGGGGTAGATGATAAAGTGGTTACCTTTTTAGGGCGTATTACGATGCAAAAAGGTCCTGAATACTTTGTCGAAGCAGCCGTTAAGGTGCTAGCTAAAGCTCCTAAAGCCCGTTTTGTTATGGCTGGAAGTGGAGACATGATGAATCAAATGATACGACTTGCAGCCAAACGCAATATATCGGATCGCTTTCACTTTACCGGTTTTATGAAAGGTAAAGAGGTGTACGAGGTATTAAAAGCAAGTGATGTATATGTTATGCCTTCAGTATCTGAGCCTTTTGGGATTTCTCCTTTGGAGGCTATGCAGTGTGGTATTCCGACTATTATCTCTAAACAATCAGGCTGTGCCGAGATTCTCGATTATGCTGTCAAAGTAGATTATTGGGACATCGAAGCATTGGCGGATGCAATCTACTCTATTATCTCTTACCCTGCTATGCATACATTCTTAAAAGAAGAGGGTAAAAAAGAGGTAGACGAAATTAAATGGGAATATGCTGGACTCAAAGTAAGAGGCATATACGACGACGCAATAAATAAATATTAAGCAAAACAAGTATCTGTAATAAGTATATATTATGAAAACAATTTGTGTTTACTTTCAAATACATCAACCTTTTCGCTTGAAAAGGTATCGTTTCTTTGATATCGGAAACGACCATTATTATTATGATGATCTTTTAAATGAAGACGTTATTCGTAGAATAGCTAACGACACCTATCTCCCTGCTAATAATGCAATGCTACGCATGATTAAGGAGAGCGGTGGTAAGTTTAAAGTAACTTATTCTATATCCGGAATGGCTTTAGAGCAGATGGAAATTTACACACCAGAGGTGATTGATAGCTTTAGAGAGTTAGCAGATACGGGTTGTGTTGAATTTTTGGCAGAGACCTATGCACATTCACTCTCTTCGCTACACGATATGGAAGAGTTCAAACAACAAGTAACCAGACATAAGGATAAAATTACAGCCCTGTTTGGTGTTAAACCAACTACGTTCCGTAATACCGAGCTTATTTATTCTGACGATATCGCTTTAATGGTTTCAGAGCTAGGCTTTAAAAATATGCTAACAGAGGGTGCTAAACACATCTTAGGATGGAAAAGTCCGAACTATGTATATAAATCAAGCGTGCAACCATCGCTTCGTTTATTGCTTAAGAATTCGAAATTCAGTGAAGATTTATCTGAAAGATTTACAAACTATAGTTGGAACGAATATCCATTGACTGCTGATAAATACATCAATTGGATAGCAAGTACACCTAAAGAAGAGCAAATTGTAAATCTATTTATGAATTACGAAGTATTAGGTTCGCTGCAACCTGCTGCATCTGGAATCTTTGAATTCTTTAAGGCACTCCCTCTTTATGTAGAAGAGGCAGGACTTAGCTTTTCCACACCAAGTGAAGCATTGGCTACCATCAAACCAGTAGATAGTCTCTCTGTTCCATATCCTATTTCATGGGTAGACGAAGAGCGTGATACATCTGCTTGGACAGGTAATATTTTACAACAAGAAGCAGCGATAAAGCTATATGGAATAGCAGAGCGTGTGCGTATGTGTCGTGATAGACGTATTTTGCAAGACTGGGATTATATTCAAAGTAGTGATCATTTTTACTATATGAGTACTAGGCATTTTGCGAGAGGAGCTTTTAGTCCGTACGATAATCCATACGATGCTTTTAATAACTATATGAATATTCTCTCTGATTTTATTTTGAGAGTAAATGCTCAGTATCCCGACTCGATAGAAAACGAAGAGCTTAATGCCCTATTAACAACGATTCGAAATCAAGGTGGTGAAATTGAAAAGCTTGAAAAAGAACTAGAGAAGCAAAAAAAGAAATCAACTAAAGCTACTACGGCAAAGGTTGAACCTAAGAAAAAAGCTGTGAGTAAAAAGACTCCTGTAACTAAAAAGACGGAAGAGTAAGAAGTATAATCTATAACAAGAAAGCGCCTTAAAAAGGGAATTTAAATTCCCTTTTTAAGGCGCTTT
>CAMQTD010000080.1 GCA_947036995.1 uncultured Parabacteroides sp. | reverse complement strand
AAAAACTATTCCATTAACTACGCCTGCTTGAATTGCTAATTCGGTGCTATCTCCAATCAAAGGAACATCTTCTTGTTCTACAAGTAATGGTAGTTTTTTTGTAAATTCATGCAGTGCTTTAAACCGTGTTGTCATTCCTGGAGAAATATTACCTCCCAGAAATGTACTCGAAGCATCTACCAACTCGTATGTAATAGCAGTACCTGCATCGATCACCAATAAATTACGATTGGGATACAAATAGGTAGCACCAACAACTGCTGCCATACGATCTTTCCCTAATGTTTGAGGTGTTTGATATTTAATAGATATAGGCAACTTCACTGTTTCGTCTAAAAAGACAAAACAGCTCAAGCGCTTTTTTAAATAACACACCAATTCATCATCTGTATCAACTACAGTTGAAAAAATACCTTGGGTTAGGTTATATGTATTGAATAGCGATGATACGGCTTCAATATTAAAAATCTTAAACACAAAAGACGCCTCTATACGCTCTTGGTTGTAAACCGCAACTTTCGTTGATGCGTTTCCTTGATCTATTATCAGATTCACTTGTTCTCTATAATTTTTTCGCAAAGTAAGGAAAAATCGTTGAGATTACATACTTTGCAGCATACTTTTATTTTATTTAATTTATACACAAAGTATTTCTAGTGCTTTTTCTAAATCTTCAGGGGTGTCTATTCCTATTGTTTCACGCTGTGTTACACCTACTTTTATCTTGTAACCATTTTCAAGCCATCTTAATTGTTCTAACGACTCTGCTAATTCTAAAGGCGACTGTTCCAAGCATGTAATCTCCTTTAATACATTTACACGATATGCATACAAACCAATATGCTTATAAAAGGTTTGTGATGCTAACCAATGTTCAGGTGCTGCACCTCTAACAAATGGAATAGCCGAACGACTAAAATACATCGCTTCGTTCTTTTTGTTCAAAACAACTTTGGGAGCATTGGCATTAAATAAAGTATCTTGGAGATTGTCGGTGCTTTTAAATGCTTTTACCAAGGTTGCAATATCAACGGTTTCATCTACAAAACACGCTTTTACAATCTGTATCTGATCTGCATGAATAAAAGGCTCGTCTCCTTGAATATTTACAACTACGTCGAAGCTGCCCGTAATCTTAGTATATGCCTCATAACAGCGATCCGTCCCGCTTTTATGGTCGGGAGAGGTCATAACAACATTACCTCCAAAATCATTTACAGCATCAGCTATCCGCTGATCGTCTGTTGCCACACAAACAGCATCAAGCTCATGTTCGACTTGGCGATAAACTCTTTCAATCATTGTAATCCCACCTATATCAACCAATGGTTTTCCTGGAAAACGAGTAGAAGCATAGCGTGCTGGTATAATTCCTAAATATTTCATTTCTCTATTTTATTGTTTAATTAATTGACTACTAGTATATAATTTAACGAGCTGATCTTCTTCACCTACAACCCACAAAAGATCGTTTGCATTGAAAATAGTATCTGAATTTGGATTCATATTAGAAACGCCATCTCTTTCGATGCCTACCACTAAGCAATCAGCAAAATTGCGTATATTCGAATCTTTAATCGTCTGATTTACTAACATTGAATTCGATTCAATTATAAATTGTTTCAATACAACCTCTTTTGATTCTAGTAAATTCTCCTCCTTCGATATAGCTATCTGACGATCAATATGCGATCTAAATATAATTAAATCGGCATCAGTACCTGCCACAACAAGTTTATCAAATGGATAAATGCGTTCTTCGCCATTAGGTATATTAATTCGTTGTATTCCTCTTATGATGGTAACAATACTCACGCTACAGACTTGCCTGAAATTTAATTCTTTAAGCGTTTTCCCAATACTTGGTGATGCTTGAAACACCTCAAATTGAGACAAGTGGAGCGATCGGGTCAATAGGTGAGATCTGTACTCTTTCTTGATTGGCGACTTTCGCTCTTCCTCATCTTCTCTCGCCATAAAATTTTTCAAAAAGCGTTTTTCAAGATTAATTGAATGCTGCTTTAAGTGTTGCGACAAAATAAGTAGAAGAATAATTCCTAACGTGATAAAAAGACCAATCCCAATCGTTATTACAATTAATTTAGTCACAACGTACATTATTATAAAGATGCATAAAGCAATACGTAATAATATAAGAGACAATAAGAGTACCCTGTTTGACTGACTCTCTACCCATAATTGTTTATACTCCTCCGAATGATTCTTCTTTACCATAATAGCTCTTAAAAATGGAGAGATCGTAACTAAAATAAGAATAAGACTAAGCCAGGAACCAAAAACACCAGGTATCTTTTCTGTCAACAAAGGTGATACATACTGAAAAAATAAAAATATAAAGAAGACAGATAAAACAGCGTATGTGATAACCATACGAAACAAGGCTATCAGTAATTTTCTCCAGTGACTACTATTATGTATTGAACTATGCTCTGTACTGTATCGTTCCAAAAACAATTTCCACCTATTTGGCAACCGCTTTTCAATGAATAAATAAACTGGATCAGCTAAACGAATCATATAAGGAGTCATAAACGTGGTAATAACAGAAACAGCCACTACAACTGGATACAAAAAATCGCTCGTCACATGCAACGAAACCCCTAAGCCTGCTATAATAAATGCAAACTCACCTATTTGTGTTAATGCAAACCCCGATTCTATAGCAACACGTAGCGGCTGACCTGAAAGTAGTATCCCAAATGTAGACCAAATTAATTGCCCAACCACCACTGTTGATGTTATCACAAGAATAGGAACCCAATATTCAATCATCATTGCAGGATTAATCATCATACCCACTGAAACAAAAAAGATAGCTCCAAATAGATCTTTAACGGGTCTTATTAGATATTCAACACGCTCTGCTTCTACTGTTTCCGCCAATATAGATCCCATAACAAAAGCGCCTAATGCTGCTGAAAAACCTGCTTTATCGGCAAGCATCACCATACCTAAACAGAGACCCAAAGCAACAACTAATAGTGTTTCGTCATTTAATAAATGTTTCACTCTTCTCAATAAAGAGGGTATTAAAAAGATTCCCATTACCGACCAAAAAAGCAAAAATGCGCCCAACATCAATACACTATCAATCATTTCGACACCTTCTACAACGTGGCTCACAGCCATTGTTGAGAGCAAAACCATTAATACAACAGCTACTAAATCTTCAACAACCAGTACACCAAGCACAATACCTGCGAAGTGTTTATTACGTAGCCCTAAATCAGTTAATGCTTTAAAAACAATCATCGTAGATGATATTGAAATCATTCCTCCTAAAAAAAGGCTATCCATGTGAGACCACTCCATTAATGATCCAACAAAATAACCACTAGTCATCATTCCAGCAGTAATAGTCATGGTTGTTATTATAGCTGTACCTCCAATTTTAAATAGCTTTTTAAAACTAAATTCCAACCCTAAAGCAAATAACAAAAAAATCACACCAATATCTGCCCAAATTTTAACCCCAGTCATATCTGAAACTGTTGGCAATACACTTACGGCAGACCCTGTTAAAATACCAGCCACAATATAACCCAATACAATGGGTTGCTTCATTTTTTTAAATATAAGCGTAACCAAACTTGCTGTACAAAGAATTACAGCTAAATCTGATATCAACGCTGGAATTTGACCCATATCTTAATCTTTAATTTCATTCCATACAAAAGAGAGAGACAAAAGTAAGTATTTATAATATACAAACATGATTTTTCTAGATACTGTTCAAATAAAAATAAGTCTCTTACATCAAAAATAGAGCCATAATATTGTATCAATTCAGTAAAAACAGTTCATTTGTTACCATTTACATTACAATTATTTTAATCATGCATTATCGAAATCAATCACTTTGATTATCATTTACAAGGATAATAGCAGATTGTAAATATACAACACATCTAACAAAAATACGTATCTTGCTATATAACAGCAAAATACAAAATAGCAAAAGGCATTACATTTTTTACCTATTATAAGTACTTTAAATTGTTCTCTCATCAATTAAATTCATAATTTTGCAAATGTCTTGTAAACAACACGGCTCACGCCACAGTAACTAACAGTTTAAAAAAAAGAAAGATTATGAATGGATTGCAATTTCAGAAAAAATTATTGAGTCTGCAAGAAAACATGATGAATTTTGCACTAATGCTCACTGCCAATAAAGATGACGCACAAGACCTGCTTCAAGACACAACGCTCAAAGTGCTAAATAATCAAGAAAAATTTGTTGATAACATAAACTTCAAAGGTTGGGTATTGACTGTTATGCGTAATATTTTCATAAATAATTATCATAAAGTTGTAAGAAGTCAAACAGTTATTGATTCCGAGATAGACCTATATAACCTTAATGTTACGCGAAATTCAGGATTTGACTCTCCAGAGGGATCCTTTCAAATTAAAGAAATCTCTAAAGCCATCACTAACTTAAATAGCGATTTAAAAGTTCCTTTTTCAATGTTTTTAAGCGGATATAAATACAATGAGATAGCCGAAAAGCTCAGCCTCCCACTCGGAACCGTAAAGAGTCGTATATTTTTTGCACGACAAGAGCTACAGCACGAACTAAAAGATTTCAAAAACAACAGATAAATATTAAAAAGAGATTGCTTAGCAATGATCTAGCAATCTCTTTTTATCAATACTCAATCTCATTAAAACATGCTAAATCAAGCCATTATTGCATTAGGAAGTAACACTAATCCTGAACAAAACATAGCTAAAGCACAAGAATTGCTTAAACTAGCGTTTAATAATATCAGGTTTTCCGATCCTGTATATACAGAACCTATCAACATCCCTAATCCAAATCTTTTTTTGAATATGGTTGCGACTTTAGATTCGTCACTGAACGAAGAAGAGATAAAATCTATCTTTAAAAGAATCGAAAAAGAGATAGGAAGAAACCCTTCTAAAAACATCAAACATCAAATAATTATTGATCTTGATTTAATAAAATGGGGCAATAAAATCATCAAAACTGGTGATTATAGTCGTCAATATATTCAAGAAGGAATCGAATCATTAATATAACAAAAGCCAAACACGAACGAAAACTAAACTTATTCCTAACCTTTTTGTTATCTTTGTAAACAACAAAACAACTTAACTATGTTACAAGAGAACTCAATGCCCCGCAAAGGGTATCTAATAGGTGGTGGAATAGCCTCACTATCAGCAGCTGTATTCATGATCCGTGATGGACGAATAGAAGGGAAAAATATACATATATTTGAAGAATCAAGCAAAATTGGTGGTAGCTTAAATATAGTTGGAGATAACAAAACTGGGTATATGACCTATTTTGGAAGAATCTTCGACTACGAGCAGTATCCTACATTGCTTAATCTTCTCTCGGAGATACCCTCATATACATCGCCCGAAATTTCTATAAAAGAAGATATATATACTTTCAACGAAAAAGTAAAAACAAACGGAAAAGCACGCCTCATAAATCAAACGGGAGCAATTATCAATGCCTATGGTATGGGATTTAACGACAACGACCGCATTGAATTGATGCGACTGCTTGCCGAACCTGAAATATTTTTGAATAAAAAACGTATCGACGAAATATTCTCGATCCACTTCTTTAAATCCAATTTCTGGTACATGTGGGCAAGTGCATTCTCGTTTCAAGCATGGCACAGTGCGATGGAGTTCCGCCGCTACATCAAGTTATTTATGCACGAATTCCCACGTATGGACACACAAGATGGGAATAAACAATCTCCATACAATCAATACGAATCTATTATTGTACCAATTGTTAATTGGCTTAAAACAAAAGGTGTACAATTTGTAACTAACTGTAAAGTTACTAATTTAGATTTTCTGTTAGAACTTAGCGAAGAGCAGATCGTCAGTGCTATTCATTACGAAATAGCTGAAAAAATATATACCGAAAAGATCAATGTAATGGATATGGTTATCGTTACAAATGGTGCTTGTACATCGAATTCGAGTAAAGGTGGTATGCATGAAGCTCCGCAAAAGAAAGTTGCTGAGCGTAATTCTGCTTGGAGACTTTGGGAAACAATCGCTAAAAACCGTCCCGAATTTGGTAACCCAGATGTATTTATATCAGATATCAATTTGAGCACATACGAAACATTCACTGTTACATGCAACAAAGAAAATAAATTTCTTGAAAAGCTAGAACAGTACACAAAAAACTCACCTGGAACGGGTGGTTTAGTAACATTAAAAGATAGCAACTGGCTTATATCTATTTCTGTACCTTACCAGCCTTACTTTTCGGATCAGCCAGAAGATGTAACTGTATTCTGTGGATACGGACTTACCGTAAACAAAGAAGGAAACTATATTCAAAAGAAAATGACTGATTGTACAGGGGCAGAGATATTATCTGAGCTTCTTTATCACCTTCAGATGGATAGCTACATCAATGAAATGACAGAATCTAGCATCTGTATTCCTTATCTACTACCATATGGTTTTAGTCAATTTATGGCTCGAAGCATAAAAGACAGACCTAAAGTTAGACCTGAAGGTTATTTTAATCTAGCCTTTGCAAGTCAATTTGTAGATATAGCAGATGGCGCAGTATTCACGGTAGAGTATCCAATAAGATGTGCAATGCAAGCTGTTTATAGCTTAATGGATTTAAACGAAGATAAAATCCCTCCATATTATGATGCCGATTCTTCGCTTCCTATTTTATTTAAAGCAATAAAAGCTGCATCAAACCAATAGCATAACAGACTAACAGTATATTTTTTATCATATTAAATAAGGGCATGACTTTTTGAGCAATCAGAATCATGCCCCTGTTTTTTAGATAAAAACGCAAATTTGCTTTATAAAAGCATAAAAACAGCCAGATAAGTCAGCTCTTTTAAAATAATTAAAAGAGATTATGCCTTTTTTATTCTATATTTGTACAACACCAAACACAAATTAGATGAAACGAATCTATTCGCTTTTCGCTTTCGTTATTGTAGGAATGTCCGCCTGTTCAACGCAGCAAACAGACAAGCTACCAACGAATAATTACACACAGTATGTAAATCCATTTATTGGAACTGATTTTACAGGCAATACCTATCCTGGTGCATCTGTACCATTTGGAATGGTTCAGTTAAGCCCCGACAATGGACTTCCAGGATGGGATCGTATCAGCGGATACTATTATCCAGATAGCACCATTGCAGGATTCAGCCATACACACCTAAGTGGTACCGGCGCTGGTGATCTTTACGACATCATATTTATGCCTGTAACACGTCCATACAAAGAGGCTGAAGCTCCACTAGGTGTTTACTCTAAGTTTTCGCATGCAAACGAGCAAGCTACAGCTGGATATTACCAAGTACTACTTAGTGATTATAATATCAATGTAGAATTAACAGCTACAGAACGTTGCGGTATTCAAAAATACACTTTCCCTAAGGCAGATGCTTCGGTATTTCTGAACTTATCGAAAGCGATGAACTGGGACTTCACCAAAGATAGCCACATTGAAATAGTAGACTCTGTAACCGTTCGTGGCTATAGAATGTCGGAAGGATGGGCTAAAGACCAACGTATATTCTTCGTTTCTCAATTCTCAAAGCCATTTACGGCAAGTCAGATTGATACAACGACTATTACCTATCCAAAAGATAAAGAGATCTGCGGAGCAGGATACATCGCGCGTTTCGACTTTAACACACAAGAAGGCGAACAGATATTAGTACGTACCGCCCTTTCGGGTGTTAGCATTGCAGGTGCTCAAAAGAATTTAGAAGCCGAAGCCACACATTGGGACTTCGATAAATACAGAGCAGATGCTAAAACAACATGGAATAAAGAGTTAGCTAAGATCGATGTTACCACAGACAATGTGAACGACAAAACCAACTTTTACACCGCACTATACCACAGCATGCTTGCCCCTACCCTCTTTTGTGATGTAGATGGCGCTTACTTTGGTGCAGATAAAAAGATTCACCAAGCAGCTGGTTGGAATAATTACGGTACATTCTCTCTCTGGGATACATACCGCACAGCGCATCCACTCTTTACCTATACACAACCTGAGCGTGTAAACGATATGGTTAAATCGTTCTTAGCACATTATGATGAGCACGGACTACTACCTGTATGGAACTTCTACGGAAACGAAACTGATATGATGATCGGTTACCACGCTGTTCCAGTTATTGCAGATGCTTACTTAAAAGGCATTGGTAACTTTGATGCCGAACGTGCCTTAGCAGCCTGCGTAGCAACTGCCAACACAGACGACTACCGCGGCATTGGTCTTTACAAAGATTTCGGATACATTCCATATAATAAAGAGGCTGAATCACTCTCTAAAACATTAGAGTACGCCTTTGACGACTATTGCATTGCACAGATGGCAAGTAAAATGGGTAAGAAAGAGATTGCCGATACATTCTATAAGCGTTCGCAAAACTTCCGCAACCTATATAACCCTGCTACATCGTTTATGCAACCAAAAGATGATAAAGGAAATTGGATTGCAGACTTTAACGCAGAAGATTACACAACACATATTACCGAAAGTAACGGATGGCAATATTTCTGGTATGCTCCACAAGACATTCCTGCACTCGTTGAATTAACTGGCGGAAAAGAGCGCTTTACAGAAAAGCTTGATAGTATGTTTACCTACGTGCCACATAGCGACGACGAACTTCCGATCTTCAGTACAGGTATGATTGGGCAGTATGCACACGGAAACGAGCCTAGCCATCACGTAATCTACCTATACAATGCTGTAGATCAACCTTGGAAAACGCAAAAATATGCAGCAGAGGTTATGAACGAGCTGTACCTTAATACTCCAGCAGGACTGTGTGGTAACGAAGATTGCGGACAAATGTCGGCATGGTATGTTATGAGTGCGATGGGATTCTATCCTGTAAACCCAGCCAACCTAACATACGAAATTGGTACACCACTCTTTAGCAAGTCTGTTATGCATTTAGCTAACGATAAGTCGTTTACCGTATTAGCACCAAATGTAACGAAAGAAAATATCTACATTCAGTCGGTTATGCTTAATGGCAAACCATATACTAAATCGTATATCACACACGATCAGATTATGCATGGTGATACCTTTACATTCGAAATGGGCAATAAACCAGGTAAGGTTTGGTATAAAAACTAAGCCGCCTACGCCTTAGTTCACATATATAATGAGGGCGAATAACCGCTGCGTAGCACAATGCTATGCAGCGGTTATTCGCCCTTGTTTTGTTCCCTATTGGGATGGTTATATTACTGTAGCTGTAGCTTTGGGAACATTAAAGATGCTGTAATATGTACCCGCATGCATGTATATATATGAGTGCAGCACCCCAACAACTCCTTTTGGACCCTTTTACAACCTCAAACGTAAGCATCAAATGGTAAATTGAGGGTAGCCATTGTCGAGGCACAACCGTTACGTTTAAACACGAAAAAGGGCTAGTTCAATAAAGAACTAACCCTTTTTATATATGTGAACTTATCGTTTAGTGCTTATTCAGCTACTACTTCGAATGGAAGATCTACAGAAACTTCTTTGTGTAGTTTAACGATAGCTTTGTAGCTACCAATTTCTTTCACAGCTTCTTTGATATAGATCACTTTTCTGTCGATAGTGATACCAGCTTTCTCCAATGCTTCAGCTACTTGAATGTTCGATACCGAACCAAAGATTGTACCTGTTGAGCTTGTTTTAGCACCAATTGTAAGCGTTACACCTTCTAACGAAGCAGCTACTGCTTGAGCATCAGCTTTGATCTTCTCAAGTTTGTGAGCGCGTTGTCTTAGGTTTTCTGCTAATACTTTCAATGCAGAAGGAGATGCCATGATAGCTTTTCCTTGAGGTATAAGATAATTACGTCCGTAACCGTTTTTCACTGTTACAACATCATCCTTATAACCAAGATTTAATACGTCTTCTTTTAATATTAATTGCATGTCTGTTTTCCTCCTTTAATTATTTCATCAAATCAGTTACATAAGGAAGCAACGCCAGGTGGCGAGCTCTTTTCACAGCTTGTGCTACACGACGTTGGAACTTCAATGAAGTACCAGTAATACGACGTGGAAGAATTTTTCCTTGTTCGTTCAAGAATTTCTTAAGAAACTCTGGATCTTTATAATCGATATATCTGATTCCGCTTTTCTTGAAACGGCAATATTTCTTTTTCTTAACGTCAACCGATGGAGGAGTTAAGTATCTGATTTCTGATTGTTCTTTAGCCATGATTTAATTCTCCTTTACTTCTTTAGTTGATTTCAAACCTCTTCTCTTTTCAGCATAAATTGCTGCATATTTCTCCTGACGGAAAGTCAAGAAGCGGATTACTCTCTCGTCGCGACGAAATTGTTTTTCCAACTTTGCAATAACTGTAGGATCTGCATCAAACTCAACCAATTGATAAAAACCTGTTGATTTTTTGTCAATTGAATAAGCCAATTTGCGTAGGCCCCAGTTCTCTTCGTTAACAATCACTGCTCCTTCTTCTTTAAGAAGAGAAGTGAATTTGTCTACCGTCTCCTTCATCTGAACATCAGACAAAACGGGAGTTAAAATGAAAACGGTTTCATAATGGTTCATAAAACTCTGTTTTATAATTAATAATTAAAAAATATTTTGAGCTGCAAAGGTAGTGTTTATCTCTTAATATACAAATTATTCTCTGTTTTTTTTCATCTTTCAACAATTAGAGCGTACATTTGTTCTTTATTTATTGATATATCTTAAAACAGACACAATTATATGAAGCAATTTATTTTACTTTTCAGCTTTATCTGCATCGCCACGTCTACTTATGCGCAATACAAGCCTGACTTTCTTGGCGATGAATACATGCATCGAACTTTTAATATGCCAAACGATTACGAAGGTGCTGTGGTGAGTACATTAATCAGACGCACGCCCAATCCTAAAATTAAAAAGGCTATCTTATATATACATGGGTATAATGATTACTTCTTCCAAAAACAGTTAGGAGATAGTGCGGCTGTGCATGGATATAATTTCTATGCTGTCGATCTTCGAAAATACGGACGTTCTATCTTGGCGCATCAAGATACGTTTGCCGTGCATAACCTCAACGAATACTTTGCGGATATAGATACTGCCCTACATACCATGATTCAAGAGGGACAACAAGAAATTGTGCTGATGGCGCACTCTACAGGTGGACTCACTACCCCACTCTATGTAACGCAGAGTAAATACAAAACAAAAATCAAAGCACTTGTACTGAACAGTCCGTTTTTTGATATGAATATGAGTAAGTGGATGGAAAATTTGGTTATCCCTGTTGTTTCGCTTGTGGGCAGCTACTTTCCAGATATTGTTGTAGAGGGTCGCGCCTTATCTATGTATGCCGAAAGTTTGCTCACTCAGTTTCATGGCGAATGGAATTACAACACGGATTGGAAACTAACCTACGGACATCCGATCCGTTCGGGATGGATACATGCCATCCATGCAGGTCAGCAAACACTTCAAGAGGGATTAGCGTTAGATCTTCCCATATTGGTTATGTCGTCAGACAAATCACTCAAAGATAATGGCGAATGGAATAACGCATTTCTTACAGCAGATATCGTATTAGATGTAGCCGATATTCAAAAGTATGGCGAGACGCTTGGAAATGATGTAACGCGTATTAAAATCACCGATGGCATCCACGACCTAGTTCTGTCTCCGCTTAAAGCTCGTAATGAGACATATAAGGTGATATTTCAATTCTTATCAACCAAACGACCTTAAAGGATAAAGATATAAAAAGAACTTTTTTTGAAAAAAATAGTTCAAAACATTTGCATTTATAAAAAATACACGTATCTTTGCACCCGTAATCAAAACAATAACACTGTTACACATTACATGGTGCCATAGCTCAGTTGGTAGAGCAAAGGACTGAAAATCCTTGTGTCCCTAGTTCGATTCTTGGTGGCACCACAAGAAAAAGAGAGTTACTTCTATAGTAACTCTCTTTTTTTATGCCTATACGACAGAAATTGAAACTGAAAGAAATCAGATCAACGGCAAAAGTTAAACCATGGGTTAAACCAGTTTTCTTATCTCCCACCCCTTACGCCCCTTCTTTTCAAATATACTTACGAATCATTTTTGCATTAAGTAAAGTTACTACAATCAGTAACTTTAGAACCTTCAACCTTTTACCCTCCTTCACAGCTATACACCAACATAAAAAACAGCAATAAAGAACAACAAATAGCTG
>CAMQTD010000079.1 GCA_947036995.1 uncultured Parabacteroides sp. | reverse complement strand
CCATAGCAGTAAAGTTATTTAAATCGGCACTACCCCTATTTCCCATAAAAATATGTTTATTCTCAAAACCCTTAGCTGGCGATTTAGAATTATTATTTTCTTTTAAATTAAAAGAGACTAGCAACGTATCATTGGGTTGTAAATACATTGATGTCCTAAAATCACCTACAAACACGACTATGGGATAGTTTAAATCTATCTCTAATTCAAATGTACCATCTTCATTTATTTCTGCTATGTAGATATTATCCTTATTCTTTTCGTAGGCTACAGCATTGATTTTCAAACTCGTTTTCTTTAATTTGGGGGTATATCCTTCCCAATAACCTCTAATCAAGGATTTCCCTGGTTTAAATATTTCTTTTTCGTAATTATTTTTATTAAATACCCATTCTGATTCTTTAGATATAAAAGTAAAATCTTTAGAACATGCTAATTCTTTCGCATTTTTCGCTTCTTTAAATAAGAGGTCCCCATTTTTTAGTTTTTTCAGGTACACAGTTTGTTCGACACTATCTTTTGATATTTTCAAAACACAGTTATTTGCTCTACATTTGATTACTGAGTATGTCCAAAAATCATTTTTATAGAGTACTTTATCTTCTGTAATACCTATTATCCATTGATTACTTCCATCATTAGTGATCCAATTCCCTAAAAAATTATCAAGCTTAGATGGTTTACTTGATTTCAACTCAATATTATAACAATTAGATGCTGGTTTACTATCACTTTCAATCAAATCAACCTGTGTTATATCTGCAGGTATCGATTCAAAATAGAAAGTTCCGTCAATATAACCTGATTCAGGCATAAAGACTTGTTTATTTAATTCATAGCCATTACTTTTAATCAACTTGAAAGTTCTATCACCGTTACTCTCTTTGAATTTTGTAGTTATTGAATCTATCCTAAACCAATAATTAGGCGTGTAACTTACGCGCATATCCACAATTGTATACGCTGAAGTTATTTCTATTTTTTTTATATCATACGCCTCATAGTTATACTGCGATTTCGGATTGTTTATAACCCTAGATTTCTGAGCATTAACGAAAGTACATATAGACAATAGTAAGCATAATAATAAGATGTTGTTTCTTTTCATCGGAGTGTGTTTTAATATTACGTATAAATCTAAAACTATTTATCACATTTAACAAGGTTACAGTAAGGGTATCAGTTTTTTTTATTGTGGTGCAGTTGTATATATGTTTAATATCTGTGAGCAAATATACATAAAAAATAATACAAACACTCAACATGCTTAAAATAAATCTGAAAGTCCAAATCGCACAACAGAAAAGGCGTTCAATTTAAACCTTGGCTAGATTTAAATTGAACGCCTTTTATATAGCATCGACTCACTACAATTGTATGAATCAGTTCTTTATTTTATGTTGACTTTATTATTATTTACGATGCTACGCATCATTAACAAATTAATCAAGCTTTAATACCGCAAGGAATGCTTTTTGAGGAACTTCGACCGAACCGATCTGTTTCATCTTCTTCTTTCCCTCTTTTTGCTTTTCAAGTAGTTTACGCTTACGAGAAATATCTCCACCATAACATTTTGCTGTTACGTCTTTACGTACTGCTTTGATGGTTTCACGTGCGATAACCTTTGCACCAATGGCTGCTTGGATGGCAATATCAAACTGCTGACGTGGAATTAATTCTTTCAACTTCTCACACATACGACGACCAAACGATACGCAGTTATCAACGTGTGTTAATGTAGAAAGTGCATCTACTGGCTCTCCATTTAAAAGAATATCCATCTTAGCCAAACGAGACTCACGGAAATCATGTAAATGATAATCAAAAGAGGCGTATCCTTTCGATATACTTTTCAGTCTATCGTAGAAATCAATTACAATCTCTCCTAGTGGAATGTCGTAATGTATCTCAATTCTATTACCTGATATATATTCTTGCTTAAGTAAAATACCACGTTTACCCAAACAAAGCGACATGATAGGACCAATATAATCTGTGTTCGTAATTACCGAAGCACGAATATATGGCTCTTCAATGCGATCAATCATCGTTGGATCTGGCAAGCCTGAAGGGTTATGTACTTCCAAACAATTTCCTTTGCGGTCGTATACTTTATATGATACGTTGGGAACGGTTGTAATTACATCCATATTAAACTCACGATCTAATCGCTCTTGGATAATCTCCATGTGTAGCAATCCTAAGAAACCACAACGGAAACCAAATCCTAAAGCTGCAGAAGATTCTGGTTGGAAAGTTAAAGATGCATCATTCAATTGAAGCTTCTCTAACGAAGCACGTAGGTTTTCGAAGTCTTCACTTACAATAGGATAGACTCCTGCAAATACCATCGGCTTTACCTCTTCGAATCCATCAATAACAGTCAAACTAGGATTTTTCACATGCGTGATTGTATCTCCTACTTTAACCTCTTTAGAAGTTTTAATTCCTGATATAATATAACCTACATCACCCGTTCCAACTTCAGCACAAGGAGACATCTCAAGTTTCAAAATACCAACTTCGTCTGCGTTATACTCTTTTTCGGTTGCAATAAACTTTACGCGATCACCTTTACGGATAACACCGTTCACAACCTTGAAGTAGGCAATAATTCCACGGAAAGAGTTGAATACTGAATCAAAGATCAAACATTGCAATGGAGCCTCTGGATCTCCTTTTGGAGCTGGCACTACATTAACAATTGCTTCAAGTATATCATAAACACCCTCGCCTGTTTTTCCGCTTGCACGAATAATTTCGGTACGCTTACAGCCTAACAGTTCGATGATCTGATCTTCAACCTCGTCGGGCATAGCACTCGGAAGGTCTATCTTATTTAAGACTGGAATAATTTCTAGATCATTCTCAATCGCCATGTATAGGTTCGAAATAGTTTGTGCCTGTATGCCTTGTGCGGCATCAACAATCAATAACGCACCTTCACAAGCTGCAATCGAACGAGATACTTCGTAAGAAAAATCAACGTGTCCTGGAGTGTCGATCAAGTTAAGTATATAATCTTCGCCATTAAGCGAATATTTCATCTGGATGGCATGACTTTTGATTGTGATACCTCGTTCACGCTCTAAATCCATATCGTCCAATACTTGCGCTTGCATCGCTTTTCCTTCAACCGTTTTTGTATATTCAAGCAATCTATCTGCCAAAGTACTTTTACCATGGTCAATATGTGCTATAATACAGAAATTTCGGATATTCTTCATCTATTTAATATAAAATTCTGATTTTTAATCTATTATGAGATAGTGTTGTATTCTTTGTAAAACAATAGTAAAGAAATAAAAAACACTATACTTGTTTGGATACAAATATAGTGTTTTTTTCGATAACAAAATGCATTATGAATACAGCAACGTAAAACATTTTAATACGTTGGGATAAAATTCGCATTGCTAGATTACCATATCTGATCGAACAGCGTTCTTTTGAGTTTAACCTCTAAGATTCATATCCCTTATTATTTAACCGATTTAATCTTTGCCAATGCGCTAAAATCAACTACTGGAGCAGTACTTTTTGCATTGCGTGTAAACATTGATTTATATGGAGTCGACTCATTAAAGAATCCACAGTTTTGAAGATAAAAACCCTCTCCTGCTAATCCTCCAGCATAATCCATGCGAACACCCGCTTGTGCGGTTGCATCGTTTGTAAACATACTCTCGGTTAATTCGATCCATTCTCCTTTATTGGTACATACCCACTGATTTCCAAACATCACTTTACGTGTAATATAACCCTGTTCTGGGATAAAGTTTTCAAGAAACGAATGTGCATTGGTATACCATGTGTTTGTTTTAGGTCTCAAAAAACTTGCAATTAAACGCCATGCTCCCTCTTCTGGTGCGTAAAAGTATGCCGTGTAGATTGTATTCCCTTTCCCATCTGGCTCCACTTGCGAGAGAAACTTATAACTATTACCTGCAACCCAAGGGTACTTTAAGTAACTCTGACCACCCGATCCTTCGTTACCAAACTCACCAATATGAACATCTTTACCCCTACGAAGCATTTTAATCTGCTCATCTGCTGGGATTGATTTAGGGTCTTGCGTATCAAACGGACTCCATACAGAAAAAAGAATTCTACGTTCTGTTTCTGAATTTGCCTGCATGCCAAAATAACCTTCGCCAAAACCATTTGCCATATAATAACTACCTAATACATCTTTACCTATAGGAACAGTTACTTCATTGTAAAATGTTTTAACCTCTTTATCCTTCGGAAGCGTATATTTTAGGTGAACAGAAGGTCCTCTTCTCCCCCAATAAGGCTCAAAACCTCTGACAAACGCTAAAGGCTCGATCGCTGCATCCCCATCAATAATGAGGTCTGCGATTTCAGCAAATTGTGTTCCTCTTTTAGATACCCCTTGGATATTTACCTGAACATATCCAATTTCATCAATCTCAATCGCACCCACAGGTATTGTATCCCAAGTTTGATTCTTTAATTTAACATCAAAAACATGTGTTCCTACAGAAACTTTAATAACAGCTTCTTGTTCCGTTTTAGCTTTTATGAAAAGATTTACGGCTCCCTTTTGACTCACCTTAAAAAAGGTAGAAATAACACTTTTGGGATTACTCCACTGAGCAATACCTTTTTGCGAAACTTGATCGCTTGCATCTCCTATTTGTGTAATATAGGTATTTCCCGATATAGGAACAGAAATAGCTTGATTAGATAGTTTTGCTTCTTTGTCTGCAAAACAGACACAACTCAATAAAGACAATGAAGTTAAAGTAATCGTAAGTAAATTGTAGACTTTCATTAATGTATTTGTATTTAAAAGTGTTTTTTCTATTTATCTGGCAAATATACCCCCTATAATTTGGCTATACAAATCAATTTGTATAAAATTCTATTTTTATTCTCGAATAAATCATCCCAGAGAGTTTAAGGGTAAAAGGATAGATAAAGAATGACACACAAAGGCTAATTATAGAAATAGACTAATTTATATCTAATTTAATTGATTCGGACGAAAGATCTACTATAGATATTAACTTGGACAACTAATGCAAAATTAATACAATAAACTGGGAGATAAAAAACGAATGTTACAGAAAATATATACGGAAATATTTCTTTATTCAAGGATACATTAATATCTTTGTAGCGTAAACAGAATATATTTTTACAAAAAACTTAATAAAAACTAATTTTATGGCTAAAGTAACGGTTGTAGGCGCTGGTAATGTAGGTGCTACATGTGCAAATGTACTTGCTTTCAATGAAGTAGCAGATCAAATTGTAATGCTTGATGTGAAACAAGGTGTTTCAGAAGGTAAAGCAATGGATATTATGCAAACAGCGCAATTATTGGGTTTTGACTCAACAGTTGTAGGTTGCACAAATGATTATGCACAAACAGCAGATTCTGACGTAGTTGTTATTACTTCAGGTATTCCTCGTAAACCAGGTATGACTCGCGAAGATCTTATCGGTGTTAACGCAGGTATTGTTAAGAGTGTTGCAGCAAGCATTCTAGAATTTTCTCCAAATGCTATCATCGTGGTTATTTCTAACCCAATGGATACTATGACTTACCTTTCTCTTCAATCATTAGGTTTACCTAAGAATAGAATTATCGGTATGGGTGGTATGTTAGATAGCTCACGTTTCAAATATTTCTTATCTCAAGCTTTAGGTTGCAATGCAAACGAAGTTGAAGGTATGGTTATTGGTGGACACGGAGATACTACTATGATTCCATTGATCCGTTTGGCTACATACAAAGGTGTTCCTGTTTCAGAATTCCTTACTAAAGAGCAGATGGACGAAATCGTTAAATCTACTATGGTAGGTGGTGCTACATTGACTGGCTTACTTGGTACTTCTGCTTGGTATGCTCCAGGTGCTGCAGGTGCTTTCGTTGTTGAGTCTATCATCAAGAACCAAAAGAAAATGATTACTTCATGTGTTGCGCTAGATGGCGAATATGGACAAAACGATATCTGTATCGGTGTTCCAGTAATCATCGGTCGCAATGGTGTTGAGCAAATCGTAAACATCGAACTTAACGCAGAAGAGAAAGCTCTTTTCGCAGCTAGCGCTAGTGCAGTTCGTAAAACAAACGATGTATTGAAAGAGATTAACATGTTGTAGTCTTCTACAAAATGTTACAAATAAAAAAGGCTAAGAATCTGAGATTCTTAGCCTTTTTTATTATCTAATTCATTAGAGATTTAATCTTCTATATCATTTATTTCATCTTCTATAACCGGATCTTTTTTTACAAAGAAAGCACTCAATTCATATAAGAAGTAGAGTGGGAAAAAGACTATCGACAGTGTAAACGGATCGCTCGATGGTGTGATAAATGCTGCTGCAACAATTAATCCTACAATAGCATGTCTTCTATATGTTCTAAAGAAAGACTTATGTAAAAGCCCCACTTGAGAAAGCAACCACGACACCAAAGGCATTTCGAATACCAATCCCATTACAAATACCAACATCAAAAAGTTGTCCATATACGAATCTAACGAAACTTGTTCTGTAATAGCACTACTTAACGAGTAAGTGGCTAAGAAACGAAGTGTCATCGGAAACACTAAAAAGTATCCTACCGAACAACCAACAAAAAACATGATTGTACCAAAAAAGAATACCCAACGAACA
This sequence comes from uncultured Parabacteroides sp., assembly GCA_947036995.1. Lineage (GTDB taxonomy): Bacteria > Bacteroidota > Bacteroidia > Bacteroidales > Tannerellaceae > CAMQTD01. The sequence goes on along the minus strand of CAMQTD010000079.1, from coordinate 5,895 downwards.
CTTTTTTTCTCCGAATCGTAAAGCGCAGGACTTACAAATCTCCAAGTTTCAAACATTAAATAAGGAAATGTAAGAAGCAGCGCTAACCAAAACGAAGTGGTCATATGTGCAAAAAACTGTGATGCTAATCGAATATTTACAATAGGAACCTTAAAATTATCGTCGCAAAAGTCAGGAAGAAAAGGCAAATAAGCACTAATCTTACACATCTCTCGATAAACAATAAAATCAGATGATGCTGGTGCTAATATAACGTTATCGAAAAGATAAGGCATAACAGAAAAAGCAGCTATTGCAAAAACGAACAGTCCTAATATAGATCGAAATAAAGTCCAACGAAGATCTTCTAGGTGATCCCAGAAAGACATTTCTTCTTGTTCTTTCATTTTACTTCTTTGAATCGTCGTTATCAGTTAATTTGATGTCATCCTCTAAGCCTTTTACGCCATCTTTGAAGTTTTTCACACCTTTACCGATACCTTGCATTAATTCTGGTATCTTCTTTCCCCCAAAAAGGAGCAATACAATAATTGCGATAATAATGATTTCTCCCGTTCCCAAATTCCCAATAAACAATAAGTTATTCATGATATTCATTCTTTTATAAAGTTAATAAATTCTTAAGTTGTGCAGCAAAGATAGTATTAGTATTTTGAATTTTATTCATTTTTGTATGTTTATTTTAAGACCAAACGTTGAAATACTGAAAAATATTGATATCTGATTCGTTAATTAATTTAGGAGTCCTTATCTTTGCCGCATCAAAAACTAAAATAATAAGAAATGATGAAAGCTTATGTATTTCCTGGTCAAGGTGCTCAATTTGTGGGTATGGGTAAAAATCTTTATGATACAAACCCTTTAGCTAAAGAGCTATTTGAGCAAGCTAACGAGATTCTTGGTTTCAGAATCACTGACCTTATGTTTAATGGTACTGACGAAGATTTAAGACAAACTAAAGTAACACAACCTGCTATATTTTTACACTCTGTTATATTAGCAAAAACAATGGGTGAAGATTTTACACCTAACATGGTTGCAGGACATTCTCTTGGAGAGTTTTCGGCACTTGTTGCTGCAGGTGCGCTCTCTTTCGAAGATGGATTGAGATTAGTTTCAAAACGTGCTTTAGCTATGCAAGCAGCTTGCGAGGCTACGCCTTCAACAATGGCTGCTGTGCTTGCTTTGCCTGATGCTACTGTAGAGGAGATTTGTGCAACAATCACAAACGAAACTGTTGTGCCAGCTAATTACAACTGTCCTGGACAGATTGTTATCTCTGGATCTATCCCAGGAATTGATGCCGCATGCGAATTATTATTAGCTGCTGGTGCTAAAAGAGCGTTGAAGCTTAAAGTTGGTGGAGCTTTTCACTCGCCACTTATGGAGCCTGCACGCGAAGAACTTGCAGCAGCAATTGCAGCAACTGCTTTTACTGCTCCTATTTGCCCTGTTTATCAGAATGTAAATGCAATGCCTCAAACTGATCCTGAAGTTATTAAATCGAATCTAATTGCACAACTTACAGCTCCTGTACGTTGGACTCAAGCTGTAGAGAATATGGTTGCTGATGGTGCTGCTCATTTTACTGAAGTAGGTCCTGGTGCTGTGTTGCAAGGTTTAGTTAAAAAGATTAGCAAAGGTATGATTACTGAAGGTATCCAATAAGATACTTGCTATAGTCGAATGAAAAATAAAAAGCCATACTTTCTTCGTGAAAGTATGGCTTTGTTATGCAAGCGAATAACATAAAGTTGTTCGTACACTATTTATTATACAGAATTAAAGTACAATATCTAAAAGAGCCTTTCCTTGTGTATCAAGCACTTTAAGTGTCATCTTCTCACCTCGCTTTTGCAACAGCATTACGGTTGCATTTTTCAAGTTCGGACCACCTCCCACTACGACAGGGAAATTATTCCCCGCACTTCCTTTTGGATGATAAGAGAATGCATGCGTATGTGCATTGATTGCTACATTGAATGGCGCCTTCTTAAGTATTGGATTCCACAATTCTAAACATGGATTGTATTCGCCCGGTGCCCCATACACGGGAATATGATGCAAGAGCACACGTTTTTTTGCTTTTTTGAAAGCTTTTGTCTTCACCTCTTTTTCAAGAAAACGAACTTGATCTTGACGTAAACCTGAGAAATCATTCAAGCCATAGTATACCCAATGATCGTCTGGTTTATCCTCCCCACAATCGAGCATAACTACACGCGTATCGCCCCAACTAAATGCACCGTAGGTTTTATCGCCTACATAATCGTATAGATCGCGTAGTCCGATAGAGAAAGCGTTGCGTATCTCGTGGTTGCCACGCAAGTAAAATACAGGTGTGTGATCTGCCTTTACAACATCATTACATGCCGAAATGTACTGAATGGCATCGGCTTCGTTGCGCGGATCGTCTACACAATCACCGTTAAAAACGACAAAATCATAAGGCGTATCTTCTACTTGCTTGTATAGTGCTTTTAGCGTAGCCTCTTGTTTGTGTAGGTCGTTAAAAATTATGGCTGTAAAATCGCCTGTTTTAGTAGTAGGTAAGGTAAAGTTTGCCAATTCAGATGTAGCTGTTTCTCCGAATTTCTTACTATAAGCTTGGTATGTTATAATCTCTTGCGAGTAAACACGGTAATAATATTTTTGTCCTGGTTCTAAATCGGTCAAACGTATTTTGTGGTTTAAATTGTTTGATATAACCTGTCCATCTACTAAATAGCTTGCTTTCTTATCCAATGCTGCTGGATTGGTGCCATATGCCACCCAACTGTATGTTGGTACTGTTGTAGACCACATCACCGTAATACCTCCATCTACAGGATTCTGCAAATAAGGTTTTGTTCTAAAGATAGATGCTACGGGCTGCTTCCAAATAATATCTACAAGTAATGGGCGATGATCCGATGCCACTGCTTCAGGTATTACACGCGCACCTACTACGGTATAGCGAGACTCGTCTGCTTTATTCCCTATAATATAATCAATGCAACAAGCTGGCTTATTGGCTGGATATGTATTTTGCTTCGGGTTGGTTAACAATTTACCGTGTTCAGCAACAAGCTGCATCACGGCAGACTGTGGCTCTGCATTTAAATCGCCAGCTAAGAAAATTGGTTTCTGCTGCGACTCTACCCACGCTTGTATAATTTCGAGAGACTTGATTCGGTCTGCTTCGGTAAGAGAGAAATGTGTACTACAATAGATATAACGGTCAAACTCTACCCATAAAAATGTGCGCACCTCTTCTCTTCCTGGGAGAGCAAAAGAACCTGTACGTAGCGGTTTAACCTTGGAGAGAATACCTAGACCGTACTTTCCGCCATCATAGTCAATTGCACCCGAATAGATTGGGTACATCAATGTTTCGTTTGCCAACCTACGCAACACATCTACCTTTGCGCTGCGATTTGTTACACTGTCAAGCTCTTGCAACGCTACTACATCGGGTTGCGCGTTATTAATAACATCGGCAATGCGTTGATAATTGGTTACTCCATCTAATCCTATTCCATTGCGTACGTTGTAGTTCATCATACGGAGCGTATTCTGCGCACGCACATTGCTATTTTGTGCAAATAGTCCGAAACTACTCAACTGAAATAAAAGCATAAAGGCTAATAAGAAAAATTTGTTCATGATATTTAAATTTCTAAAGTTGAAGCAAATATACAAAATTAATATCATTTACCTTTATTAGCCTGATTATGTTATTCAAAACAGTACGATTACCTTGCAGCATCTAAGCAATTATTTTCGCACTAAATTCTTTTTATTTTCAATTTGTTTACTTACTTTTGCTTTTCGTGTTATTATAAGAAACCTTAATTTACACAAATAAGAATATATGATTCAAACGGAGTTATTTAATGAAGTTTCGCCACTCTATAAAAAAGATTGCTTTATAGTTATGGAGCGAACTAAATCGACTTTTAATTTTCCCATTCACATTCATCCAGAGTATGAGTTGAATTTTATTGAACAAGCCAAAGGTGCTCAACGCATTGTAGGCGATTCGATCGAAGAGATTGGTAGTGAAGAGTTGGTTCTTATTACAAATCCTAAACTAGAGCATGCCTGGGTAAATCACAACTGCAAATCGTCTTCTATTCACGAAATAACCATTCAGTTTCATCCAGATCTGTTTAACGAAGCATTTTTAGATAAAAATCAGTTCAAAAGCATCGAAGCGCTCTTTAATAAAGCAAAAAAAGGAGTTCTTTTTGATAGCGAAGCCATCAATAAAGTAAAACCCTTACTCAAGACCATCACCTGCGAAACAGATAGTTTCTATTCGGTTATCAAACTACTAATCATATTACACGAACTATCAACCTCAAAAAACACGAGAGAACTATCTAGCACACTCTTTTGTAAAAAGGAAGAGAGTAAATCTGGTGATAATGTGCGTATGAATAAAGTTATAGCATACCTAAATAACAACTATCACAAACAAATCAGATTGCAAGAGGTAGCCGAACTAATCAGCATGAGCGAATCATCATTCTGTCGTTTTATTAAACAACGCACCTCGAAAAGCTTTGTCGATTTCTTAACCGATCTGCGCCTAGGCGTAGCAAGCAGACTACTAATTGACTCGTCAAATAGTATAGCCGAAATAGGGTATAGTTGTGGTTTTAACAATCTCTCGAATTTTAATCGTATCTTTAAAAAGAAGAAAAACGTTCCTCCAACAGAGTTTCGCGAGAATTACAGAAAGAAAAAGGTAATCGTTTAACAAATCTACATGCATATCTAAACAGCGTTATATATGCATGTAGATTTAATAGTTCTTTAATCTTTTCGTTTTGCAATCATAATCACAGGATTGTCCTCCTCTCCCACCTCTTTTAGGTGTTGCAAACTACTATGTAGATCGTCTCCTAACTCTTCCACTCTTTCGAACACATCTACCGCCTCAACAAGCGACACAAAAGCTCCCGTAGAACTTACTTTGCGGATACGCATAGGCATAAAGTTTGTAATATCATCTTTTAATCCCTCTTTGTCTTCCATTACACGTGTTTCGCCACTCTTTTTATTGTATAGAGCAATGTATTCCACTGGCTTTTCTTCGTAGAGACCTTTACGTAGATGGATGTATATCACTTCGCCGTTTTCAAGCATATAATCAACAAAAAGCTTACTTTCAGAAACCTTTGAATCAAAACGTTGCTCATACGGCCAATGGTATTCTCCTAGATTTAGTGTCAGTAATGGGATTAAGGTAGATCCTTTTACTGTATAAATAGTATCAACAAATGCTTCTTTAAGGCGAACCTCATCATTCCATCTCCACAAAGAGGGGATATTTGGCATGAGGTGAACCTGCTTGTCGTCCTTCAGCATAAATTTCATGGTAGCACCGCAGTCCGTGGTATAAGCATCACCATTAACCGATATACTTTGGATATCATCATTTGAAAAAGGAATCCCTTTACCAAGTGGAGCTATGGTATCTTTAAGGTTTCCTGTTTTAGCATCATAAGAGAATACACTTACATTGTTTGGATCAAAAGGTGTGTTTTTATGTTCCGTTACTATGCCGTTGTGAATAATTTGATAAGAGAATGGTATCTGTCCAAGATATTGTTTTTTATCGAATGATGGTACAGCTTTACCCAAAAAGTTTCCTGCTAAATCATAACGAAGCATTGCACCTGCTTGTGGCGCTTTGAAATAGATGGTCTTCGTTGCTTCGTCGAACGAATAGGGTATATTACCTGCCCCTCGTGTATTGTATTCTCCTGGACCTTGTCCTGCTCGTGCAATGGTTCGAATATACTTTCCTGTATTTCGGTCAAATACCATAAAACCTTGTTTGGCGGATGTTACAAAGAGTAGGTCGTCAAATAAAAAGACATTCGAATTTTTATTTATCAATACACT
>CAMQTD010000078.1 GCA_947036995.1 uncultured Parabacteroides sp. | reverse complement strand
GATAAATCAAGCATCTTTTGGATAGGTTTGATTGCTTTTTGTTGTACAGCTTCATCCACATAAATCTCTGGCAATTCATATTTCAAACAGTTATACAATTTCTCCATTGTATTTAAGCGCATAAAGTTACACTCGTTACAAGCGCACGTGCTATCATTGGGAGGAGCAGGGATAAAAGTTTTGTTCGGACTCTTCTTGCTCATCTCGTGGATTACGCCAGACTCTGTTGCAACAATAAAAGTTTGCTTGTCCGATTCTATTGTATATTTTAATAAACCTGCCGTAGAACCTACATAATCCGAAGCCGTAACAACCGCCGTTTTACATTCTGGATGCGAAATAATAGCTGCATCAGGGTGAGCTGCTTTTAGTTCCAATATCTTTTCTAAAGAGAACTCTTCATGTACATGGCAAGCACCATTCCATAACAACATCGTACGACCCGTAATGCTGTTGATATAGTTACCCAAATTACGATCCGGGCCAAAGATGATTTTAGCATCTACTGGAAGACTATCTACAATTTGCTTGGCATTGGTCGATGTAACAACGATATCGGTTACAGCCTTTACCGCAGCGCTTGTATTAACGTACGAAATCACGGTGTGATCTGGGTGTGCCTTTACAAACTTCTCAAACTCTACAGCCGGACAACTATCCGCCAACGAACAGCCTGCATTCGTATCAGGTACTAACACTTTTTTATCACTACACAATATCTTAGCCGTCTCACCCATAAAGTGAACACCGCATAGAACAATGATATCTGCCGTTGTTTTAGTAGCCCATTGTGCTAAAGCTAAACTATCGCCTACAAAGTCTGCGATATCTTGAATGGCTGCCTCTTGATAGTAGTGAGCCAATATAATTGCATTCTTCTCCTTTTTAAGTGTTCGAATTGCTTCTACCAAATCTATACCCGCTGGTATAGGCATTTTAAAGTAACCTATAGGTTCGTTTTTCAACATGATATATATATTATTTTATTATTCTTTTAAATTAAAAAAAAGCCATGATGATTATGTGGTGTTGAAACTGTTGATTGTTTTTATGTAATCTACTTGCATATTATGTTATTAGTAATATAGCTACACTTATTTTCAACATATCAACACCTTTATCATCAGATTAAACACTGATATACTACTCTTTATAATGCTTATCAACAGTTATAACATATATGTTGATAAGTTGCAAAGTTAAAAACTTTCGGTGATTCATTGCCTATATTTAGTGAAAAACCCGATTGATAAGTAATGATTAACTCATATCATCTTTAGTTGTATGGTTCGTAGGTTTGGTTATACTGATATAAAGATAGAGATATGCAAGAGAAAGTTATAAGGAGTTATGCGTGGCTTATCAACATTTAATGCATAGGTTATCACAACCATCAGTTATATCACCAGCTATCGTCTCAGCTTACATGCGGCAACCTGTTTTCTTAAACGATTAAAGTGTTGCCGTAAGATCTTCTAAAAACGTAACAATGTATCGATCCTATGCAAACGGAATTTCTCCCCGATTTAAACGTCTCCCTAGAGTTATCAACTTTGTATTATATTATTCTTAATTCTTTATTTTAAAAATAAAAAAAGCATGATGATTATGTCCTGTTGAAACTGTTTAAAGAAATAATCGTATTCGCTTGTTTTTAGCGTTATCAAATAAAAGCTAACAATAATAGGTTACCTTTTCAACAACAGCATAGGTTAGTTATAGCTTGATTAGCGTTGCTTTACTGCTGTTATTAACAGTTTTGTAAAATAGTTAATAACCACTATGTGTATAATCTTTTTTCATTAATAGGGTGTTGAAATGTGTATAACCCTTGTTACAACTTGCTATAAACTCGTTCTCTTATTTCTTGGAGCGGGCGATATTAGCTGGCATTCACAAATAAATGGAATATGCAAGAAGAAGTTTTAAAATAATGTTCACTACTTATCAGTCATGTTTCAACTGTATTTCAACATAGTTTATTTACTTTTGCAGTAAACATTATAGATTATGCGTAAATTAAAGATAACAGAGCTAAACCGCTTAACACCTGAAGCTTTTAAGGAGAGTGTTAAGATTCCATTGATTGTAGTATTGGATAACATTCGGAGTTTGAACAATGTAGGGTCTGTATTCAGAACCTCAGATGCCTTTAAAGTAGAGGCTATCTACCTATGTGGTATCACAGCGTGTCCACCCAATGCCGAAATTCATAAAACGGCACTAGGAGCAGAAGAAACAGTAGCTTGGGAATACTATGAACATACGTTATCAGCTGTTGATAACTTACGTGATAACGGGTATACACTCTGTGCAGTAGAACAAGCAGAAGGAAGTATTATGCTGGATACCTTGCAGTTAGACAGAAATAAAAAGTATGCAATTATTATGGGTAACGAGGTGAAGGGTGTTCAACAAACGGTGATAGATGCGTGCGACCATTGCATCGAGATTCCACAATATGGAACCAAGCATTCGCTTAACGTATCAGTTACTGCAGGGATTGTGGTGTGGGATTGTTTTAAACAGTTATCAAAGTAGACCACGCTCTACAAGTATAACAACACGTTCAATGTGTGCATCTTTTCCATTTGCATCGTAGTCGGATTTTAGACTGGCACCAAACATCCCTGCAAAGATGTTCCAAAAGCCAGCTCTAAAACTGCCTAAGAATGCTTTTACAAGATTGAAAGAGGACTGGTTACACTCTCTGTTAATCAGTTTAATAAGTAGTTTACCTTGTGATAGGGTTAGTTTTTTTAGTTCGGGCATGTAATCTTTGAATAGCTCTTTCTCCATGAGTTTAAGGTGTTTATTCTTGGAATCATCATCGGGGAGTGTTTCAATATATTCGTAGGTTTCGATCAATGTTTCATATACCATCTTGGCATAAGGTAGGGTGCGCTTAACATCGCGAATAAGTTTGGTGTATCGGCGGCGTGCTCTTTCGTTTTTAAACTTCATTTCAGGAAATACAATTATTTCCATCAAATTTATAATTGCTATGGTATCTTTACCATCTACATAGCCTTTATAATGATCTTTGGGTAGTATATTCAATCGGATGCGACCTTTTTTGTCTTGTGCATAACTATCAGCAAAACAAAAAAGTAGCGTGATCAAAAGTCCGAATATATATTTTTTTTCCATACCAAGACAAAAGTAAGTCATTTTTGAATAAATCAATAGTTTCGTGATGTGAAAAGTATTAAATATATTATATTTGCTGTAATCCAACTTTGCTAATACATTTTATTATGGGAAATAAAATAGTCGTTCTTATGTTATCCTATATGTTATCAACACCCCTATTTGCTGTTGATAACATACGTACTACTACTGTAAAAGGCTTAGCACTAGGCATAAACGGTGTTACGCAATCGTTGTATTATAATCCAAGTATAATATCTTCTGCAACATCCCCCACGTTGCAAGTTCGATTTGCGAATAAGTTTGCGATAAAAGAGTTATCAACGTATAGTTTGCAAGCTGTTTATCCCAACTCTTTTGCCAGTGTTGCTGTTTCGGCTGCTACATTTGGTTCATCATTCTATCGAAACAGTAGTGTTGGATTAACGTTGAGTAAATCTTTTTTAAAACAGTGGGCGGTAGGTGCCTCGTTTTATTATCAAAAGATTGTGCTGCCTACTGTGCAGCTGAATCAGCAAATGGTAGATGTTGGGGTTACGTACACACCTAACGCATCGGTTACAGTAGCGCTATCGGTACTGAATGTGCTGAGTGATTGTTCTGTAAGGTTGGGGGCTACGTGGGGTATTGTTTCTCAGGTTGCTTTATTAACCGAGTTGGTATACGATTCTAATAAGTTTGCTTCGGTCTCTTTTGGCATAGAATATGAATTACTTCAATCTTTTTATTTACGTGCTGGCTTGCTAGCACCAACTGTGCAGCCCTCTTTGGGGTTGGGATATTCTATCGGAAAATTTACATTGGATGTAGGATGCAGTTATCATGCTCAATTAGGAATGAGTTCAGGAGCTGGTTTAAATGTAACATTCTGATGAAAAAGTTATTAATAACTTTGTTAACAACACTGTTCATAAACAGTTATATTGCTTATTCTCAGCAGTCAATAGCTGTTGATAAGTGGATGGAGTATGTTGATCAATGGGCAGAACAAAGTGATAATACCAGTCAGGCTCAAACCCTTTTTGATGATTTATCTTATCTCGTAGAACATCCCATAAATATAAATACTGCTGATGTTAACCAGTTGATGCAGCTACCATTTCTTTCGGATATACAAATACAAGGTATTGTAGCTTATATTAAACGCTATGGAGCGATGGTTTCGATGTACGAACTAAAAGCGATTGAGGCGTTGGATATGGAAACGATTGAGTTATTAATACCCTTTGTTTATTATGGTAGGCAAGAAGACATTTATGCTAAACCATCGCTAAAGAACCTGCTTAAGTACGGAAAGCATGAATTATCGTTCAGTTATAACCAATGTTTTCAACAAAAGGAGGGTTATAAACCACTCGCTGTTGATAACGCTAGTACAGGATTAAACAAGCGGTACGAAGGTGAACCATTTTATCATGCCATACGTTATGGCTATACATTTAAAGATAAAGTTCAAGCTGGATTTGTAGCAGAGAAAGATGCCGGAGAACCATTCCTTAAACCAATACATAAAGGGTACGATAGTTATTCGGCACATCTATTATATAAAGATACAGGATGGATTCGGACAATTGCTTTAGGAGATTATAAAGCATCGTTTGGACAAGGGTTGGTATTTAGTCAAAGTTTTACCCCATCGCGTAGTATGATATTAACACAAGGCGATCGACGAACAAATGGTTTTAGGCGACACTATTCGACCAACGAATTTGATTTTCTGCGCGGTGGTGCTGTTACATTGGGGCATAAAGCGTGGGAGTGGAGTGCTTTTTACTCCTATCGTGTTTTGGATGCAACGCTTCATGATGGGGATATTCGTTCTATCAAAAAAGATGGACTGCACAGAACGTTAGGCGATCGTAATAAATTAAGGCGTGCTACGATGCAAACTTATGGTGGTAATGTTCGCTATGCTTTGCCAAATTTAAGGGTGGGCGTTACGGCCGTAGCATACTCTTTGGGTGATATGCGTATCAATCCACCGCTTCAACCGTACAATCGCTACTACTTTAGGGGATCGTCTTATTACAATATGGGTGTTGATTATCTGTTTAAATGGAATAACCTTACCTTTTATGGCGAAACGGCTTATGCACAAAATGGAGCATTGGCAACATTGAATGCGCTAAGATTAGCGCCGCGCTCTTATCTCTCTTTTTTGATTTTACAGCGTAGTTATTCTAAGCGATATCAAGCATTTTATGGGAGTGCATTTGGTCAGCAGTCGTCCGTACAGAATGAAGAAGGGGTGTATGTTGGTATGGAAGTTTCTCCTTTTGCTCAATGGAAAGTATCTATTTATGCTGATGTATATCGTTTTCCTTGGATACGGTATGGTACAAAATCGCCCACCACAGGAACGGAGTATCAAATACAAACAACATATACCCACACTAAGAATCTATCTTTTCAACTTCGTTATCGGTATAAAGAGTCGCACAAAAGTAATCAACAACGTATGCGCTTGCAATCCAACTATTTAATAGGTGATTGTTGGGTGTTGAAAACTTCGTTAGATGCTGTTGATTACTCCACAACGGCAGATCAGAACTTGGGGTTTATGCTTTCGCAAGGGGTGGGGTATAAGCCGCTTGCTATTCCTTTTCAATTTGATCTGTTTGGCGGTTATTTCAATACGGATAACTATTTCTCTCGAATTACTTCGTACGAAAAAAATATTCTTTACACCTATTCGTCCGCTTCGTTTTATGGAGAGGGTGCACGTTTAGCCTGTTCGTTACGCTATACTTGGAACGAGACACTCTCTTTTTACCTCAAACTAGCACATACCTATTATACAGATCGCTCAGAGATTGGTTCTACATTGGAAACAATTCAAGGGAGTAACAAAACAGATTTTTATGGTTTATTACGGTGGAAATTTTAATATAGCATGTATCTTTGCTTTCGTTCTTTACAAGTAGATAACGTAAAAGTAGAAGGAGAGAAACAGAGATGTCAACGATTCTTTTTGATAAAATAGTATTTGGTCCTATCCACAGTCGTAGGTTAGGCGTTTCATTGGGAATGAATTTATTACCAACAGGGGGTAAAATTTGTTCGTTTGATTGTATATATTGCGAGTGTGGTTTTAATGAAGACAGACGTACTACGCAAAAGTTTCCAACCCGCGAGGAGGTTAAAGCAGCTTTATCAACAAAGTTATTAACCATGCAAAAAGAGGGTGTTACTCCCGATGTAATCACTTTTGCTGGTAATGGTGAACCCACTTTGCATCCCGCTTTTGGCGAGATTATCACAGATACGATCGAACTGCGCAATCAACTATTTCCGCAAGCTAAGATTGCAGTACTCTCAAACTCCACACGCATAGATCGACCAGCCGTTTTTGAAGCACTCAATCGAATCGAAGATAATATATTAAAACTCGATTCAGTTTTAGATAAACGTATCCAACAGATAGATCAACCCAACACCCCTCAATTTTCTTTCGAAAGATTACTAGCAGGGTTGAAACGTTTTGATGGTAATCTAATCATACAAACCATGTTCCTAAAAGGTACACATAATAATGAGTCTGTTAATAACATGACAGAAGAGGAGATTGAAGGGTGGCTCAAAGCGTTGCAAGAGATTCGCCCCAAACAGGTCATGATTTATACCATTGACCGAGAAACCCCAGCGAAGCAGTTAGAAAAGGCAACCCCAGCAGAATTAGACCAAATAGCAGAACGAGCACGTGCACTTGGTTTTGAGGTGTCGGTATCCTATTGATAAAAAACAAAAAAGAGCAGACTGTTTATAGTCTGCTCTTTTTTGTTTTTACAATTTAATATAAATCTTCTTTTTATACAAAATATACCCCGGTATCCAATTGAGCAATACAAAGAATATTGCCCAAATAAGAGATGTTGGATAATCACCGAAGTAAGGGTGTAGAAATACTTCGTAGCATAAATCTTGTATACCCGAAAAGCCAATAACCACTGCTAACACACTTGCTTGAACATAGAGATAAAGGGGATTGATGCCAAATACTTCAAAAAACGAACACCATTTATCTTTGTGATGAATATCAATAATCCAAATAAGTAATCCGAGTAGTAGTGAGGCAAATCCCGATGTAGTTAATACAAATGTACTACTCCAAAGCGATTTGTTGATAGGAAATCCATAACTTAAAAGAAGACCAGCAAACAGACTAATTGTTCCGAAAATAAATAGTTTTTGAATAATAGCTTCTGGTTTATTTTTATTGGATAGAATAATTTTTCCACAATACGATCCAAGCAATACCTGAACTATACTCCCGACTGCGCTAAGTAACCCTTCGGGATCAAAAGCAATACGTATACCACCGCCTATAGATTTTTGATATAGATGTGATTCGCCAATAATATTACGATCAACTACAGCTACAATATTATCTGGAGAGAGTACTTCACTTCCTGTACATTTAATTAATAAAGCATAGATCAATAACAAGAATCCGGATACCCAAAGCAGATGCTTTCCTTTAAGCATCATACCAATTATGGATCCAACACCATAAGCAATAGCTAAGCGTTGCATTACGCCTAATATACGTAAGTGTTCAAAATCTGTGAAACTACGGTTGCATCCGTGCGAAAACCAATTCAGCGCCAAACCAACTAAGAAGATTAAAATGGTTCGTTTGATTACCTTTAGAAGTGTCTGTTTAGTGAGTTCAAAATTAAATTTTTGAAGCGAAAGATACATAGAGATCCCCATGATAAACATAAAAAATGGGAATACTAAGTCTGTAGGCGTAAGTCCATCCCAATCAGCATGCCTTAAGGGGGCAAATACATGTCTCCAATTTCCAGGGTTATTTACAAGTATCATTCCAGCAACCGTTATACCTCTTAAGATGTCTAAAGAGCGTAGTCTTCCTGTCTGTGTAGCCATATCTTTATGAATTAAATTTAAAGAGACTGTATCAATATCAAATAATAGCTACAAATCTATAAATATTTTTCATATTTAGAGCTGTAAAAGATCAACAACTGAACATAATCCTTAACTTTGTGCCCTTAAAATCAATACAAGGATGGTACAGAAATTCGATTTTTTAGTTATTGGTTCCGGTATTGCCGGCATGAGTTTTGCACTCAAAGTGGCTGATAAAGGAAAAGTAGCTATTATATGTAAGACATCACTAGAAGATGCCAATACTTTTTATGCACAAGGGGGCGTTGCTTCGGTAACAAAACCGATCGACGATTTTGAAAAGCATATCCACGATACGCTCATAGCAGGTGACGGACATTGCAACCGTAGTGCTGTTGAAAAAGTGATAACAGAGGCACCCGCTCAGATTAATGAGCTTATTAACTGGGGTGTTAATTTCGATAAAGATGCAGAAGGAAATTTTGATCTACACAAAGAAGGTGGACATTCAGAATTCCGCATTCTACATCATAAAGATAATACAGGGGCAGAGATACAAGAGAGCTTAATCAAAGCAATCAACGAACACCCTAATATCACAGTGTTTGATCACCATTTCGCCATTGAAATATTAACGCAACACCATTTGGGTGATAACGTAACCCGCCATACTGAAAACAGTGAATGTTATGGTGCTTATGTTATGGAACTTCGTACTCGTAAAATACATACATTCTTAGCGAAAGTTACACTGATGGCAACAGGTGGAATTGGTAATGCTTATCTTACCACTACCAATCCATTAGTAGCAACAGGCGATGGTATCGCTATGGTATACAGGGCAAAAGGATTAGTGAAGGATATGGAATTTGTGCAATTTCATCCTACAGCACTTTATCACCCAGGTGATAGACCTTCGTTTTTAATTACAGAAGCCATGCGTGGATATGGTGGTGTGCTTAAAACAATGAATGGTAAAGAGTTTATGCAAAAATATGACGAGCGTAAATCACTTGCACCACGTGATATTGTGGCACGTTCTATCGACTCAGAAATGAAGAATAGGGGCGAAGATCATGTCTACTTAGATGTAACCCACAAGGATGCAGAATTAACAAAGAAGCATTTTCCTAATATCTACGAAAAATGTTTAAGCTTAGGTATTGATATTACTAAAGACTATATCCCCGTAGTTCCAGCAGCTCACTATCTATGTGGTGGTATTCAAGTTGATGAGCATGCACACTCATCTATCAAGCGTTTGTATGCAGCAGGAGAATGTGCTTGTACTGGATTGCATGGAGCAAATCGTTTGGCTTCTAATTCATTGATCGAAGCAATTGTATATGCCGATGCAGCAGCAAAGGATGCATTAAAACAGATTGAAAAGTGCGAGTATAAAGAGAATATACCAAATTGGAATGATGCGGGAACATCCTCTCCCGAAGAGATGGTATTGATTACGCAAAGCACCAAGGAGGTTGGACAAATCATGTCTACTTATGTAGGAATTGTTCGTTCTAACTTAAGACTTAAGCGCGCATTTGATCGATTGGACATTCTCTATGTAGAGACAGAAAATCTATTTGTTCGTTCTGTAGTATCGAAAGAGCTTTGTGAATTGCGTAACATCATCAATGTAGCATACTTAGTGATTCGTCAAGCCATGGAGCGCAAAGAGAGTAGGGGACTGCATTATACGTTGGATTATTCGGAGAAGAATGAGATAAAATAAAAAGAATAAGTCGCACAATAACTTTTGTAATAGAAGCTATTGTGCGACTTTCTTATTTAATAGTTATTCTTTTTAGGTTCAAAATAAGCTTGTGGCTCTTCGCAAGCAGGGCATTTGGCAAGTGCTTTTTTCCCAGTGTGTACATATCCACAGGCTCTACATTGCCACTCTATCTCCTCTTCTCTGCAAAAAATGCCGTCGGCGATTACACGTTCGAGTAGTATGCGATAGCGTGCTTCGTGTTCTTTTTCTACACGTGCAATCATTCTGAAAGCGGTTGCTACTTTTTTGAAACCTTCCTCTTCGGCAATATCTGCAAAAGCAGGGTATAGGATTGCCCACTCTTCATATTCACCAGCTGCTGCCTCTTTGAGGTTCTCTTCGGTTGTGTTGATAACACCTGCTGGGTAGGAGGCTGTGATTTCGACCATACCACCTTCTAAGAAATTGAAAAATCGCTTGGCATGCTCTTTCTCTTGATTGGCGGTATCTTCAAAAACGCCAGCAATCTGTTCATACCCCTCTTTTTTTGCTACACTTGCAAAGTAAGTATAACGCATACGTGCTTGTGATTCACCAGCAAATGATTTGAGGAGATTTTGTTCTGTAATGGAATCTTTAATACTTTTGTCCATAAAGCTTTGTATTTATATGTTGTAATATTTATGATAGAACTATATTGATTGAGTATTGCTTTTTTCTTATAACATGGATATCTTATTTGTTGTTTAGCGACTTCGTGTTTTATCTAAGCGAACAATTTTGTAGTTATCTATTTTTTGGCAGCTATTTTTCATACCTTTGCGCCTTCTTAAAAATAAAGTATGATATAATGGAAGGAAAATTTAATTTTCAACCTCGCATTTTTACTGCACTTAAAGGTTATTCTAAGACCACATTCTTAGCAGATTTTAAATCAGGGATGATTGTTGTTATTGTAGCATTACCGCTGGCTATTGCATTTGCTATTGCTTCGGGTGTGAGTCCAGAGAAAGGATTGATAACGGCTATTATTGGAGGTATTATAGTCTCATTTCTAGGTGGAACTTCACTTCAAATTAGCGGACCGACGGGTGCTTTTATTGTTACCGTATATGGCATTGTGCAGAAGTTTGGTTTTGAGGGATTGGCAATTGCAACTGTCATGTCTGGGGTGATGCTATTTATTATGGGGGTCTGTCGATTGGGTACGGTGATAAAGTTTATACCCTATCCCATTGTTGTTGGATTTACGAGTGGAATAGCCCTCTCGATTTTCACTTCGCAGATGAAAGACTTTTTCGGATTAACGATGGCGGCTGTTCCAGCCGATTTTATATCCAAATGGATTGCTTATGCTGGGGCTATTGATACAATTAACCCTTGGTCGGTCGCATTTGCTGTTTCAAGTATAATCTTAGTGGCTTATACACCGCGTATTACAACCAAATTACCAGGTTCGTTAATTGCAATATTAGTGCTTACAGCCGTTGCTTATGTATTACGTAATTATATTGGAATTACTTCTATTGATACGATTGCAGATCATTTTGTAATTAGTGGGTCGCTACCCTCTTTTACTGGTTTTGATATTTCGATGGAAAAGATCAATCAGTTAATAACGCCTGCATTTAGTATGGCGCTGCTTGGTGCTATTGTATCGCTGCTTTCGGCAACGGTTGCAGATGGTGTAACGGGAGAGAAGCACAATTCGAACATGGAGCTTATCGCCTTGGGTACAGCCAATATGGTAGTTCCCTTTTTTGGAGGGATACCGGTTACTGGCGCAATTGCACGTACGCTAACCAATATAAAAAATGGGGGTAAAACACCTATATCGGGTATTGTTCAATCGTTAGGATTATTACTACTATTACTCTTTTTAGGCCCTTTTACAAAACATATTCCGATGGCATGTTTGGCGGGTGTGTTGGTTGTAGTCTCATATAATATGAGTGACTGGCGTACATTTGTATCGCTTGTTAAGAATCAAAAAAGTGCTGGAGCTGTGCTTATTTCTACTTTCTTACTGACAGTAATCTTTGATTTATCAATCGCTATTGAAGTAGGTTTGTTATTATCTATGCTAATTTTTATGCGCCGAATCAGTGAAACAACAAAGGTATCAGTAACAACCAATGAGATTGATCTTTCTAAAGAGCATGGAGCTTTTCCTGATGATGAGAAGATTATTATACCAGAAGGTGTTGAAGTATATGAGATAGATGGACCATTCTTTTTTGGTGTAGCAAGCAAATTTGGCGAATGTATGAAGAATATTGGCGAAATATCTATGGTACGTATTATACGTATGCGTAAAGTTCCATTTATTGATTCGACAGGATTACATAACTTAGAAACCTTCTTCCGTATGTCCGAAGCAAAAGGTATTCATATCATCTTTTCGGGTGTAAATGATTCTGTGCATGAGTCTATTGCTAAATCAAAATTCTATAATATGGTTAAAGAAGAGAATATCTGTAATAATATTAATGAGGCTATCGCTAAAGCTGCTGAGCTTGTAGAGAAGAGGAAGCGACAAGGAGGTAAATAGTTTTATCTCTATTTTGCCTCTTTTGCCCTCGCTTCACAAGTAGACCACTGTACTGATATTAAGCAATTGATAATTGACTTTAAATATACATAAGATAAAACAAGTAAAAGGTTTAGTCGGAAAAGATACACGCCTTATTCAATGTGTTGTGGGTTGGGGTGCGCAGCATAATGCAAAAGCGCTATTTGAAGATGACGATTTCAAAGATATGGGCTTTTATGGCTTTGCTTGGCCAGATATAAAAACAGCTTTCCCACCAACACTTGAAACTGCTGGAGATAATGAGAGATTTATCGGAAATGCTAAAAACATAGCAGAGATGTCTAAATTTTACTTGTCAAAAGATTAAACAAAGG
>CAMQTD010000077.1 GCA_947036995.1 uncultured Parabacteroides sp. | reverse complement strand
GAGGAGAAAATTAAGTTTACCTTAGGATCGTACAATGCAGGAATCGGACATATCTATGATGCCCGTAAGTTGACCAAAAAATACGAGAAAAATCCCGACGTATGGCACAACAACGTAGAAGAGTATGTACGCCTAAAGAGTGATCCTGAATTCTACAACGACCCTGTCGTTAAACATGGTTACTTGCGCGGTCTCGAAACCTTCAACTACGTAAACGAGGTGCTCGAACGTTATAAATATTACAAAGAGAAAACATCTTTATAACTCCCCTGCTCCCACTGTTTGGAGTATAAACAAAACAAATCGTGCGACCTCTCCATCGACTAAACGATGCTAAGAAATCGCACGATATATAATAATAGTAGTAGTATACTGCTGTTATACTTAAATTGGTTTATTTGTCTTGATTGCTTCGTCTGCCTCTTTACCCATATTGACAATCTTCTTTACAATTGCTGGGTGTTCACTTGCAACATTGATACTTTCACCTAAATCTGTTGTTAAATCGTATAATTCGGCAGGAATAGCTACGCCTTTAGCACCTTTACTTGGCATAATCAGCTTCCAGTTCTCGTACCTTACACTCATCAATCCACCTTTCGGTCTGAATCCAAATACGGCTTTATGTGGAGACTTTGCCCCAGCATCACCACGCAAGATAGGCATGATATTTTTACCGTCAATTGGTCGATCTGTCGGGATAGCTCCTCCCGAGAGGTATGCCATTGTTGTAAATAGATCCATACCTGTAGTAAGTTCGCTACTCGTTGCACCTTGTGGTATTACGCCTGGCCAACTTAATATACAAGCTACACGGATACCTCCATCATATCGTTCTTGGTATTTACCACCACGCAATAGATGTTTTCTGTTAGGATCAGTTTCGCCAAAACGTCCATAACAGTTCTCTAATTCTGGATCTTTATGTATCAAAGGTCCATTATCCGATGTAATTATGATCAACGTATTATCCTCAACTTTAAGGCGTTTCAACGTATTGATAATAATCCCAACCGTATTATCTAGATACTCTACAGCGTCGCCAAATGCTCCCGCCTCACTTTTACCCTCAAAACCGCGTGGTATAAAGTATGGTGTATGTGTTTCTATATTGGCATAATGCAGATAAAATGGTTTTTTATCGCGTACCGAACGATACATAAACTTACATGCCTCACGCTGAAACATAGCCGGAAGTTCTGCGATATCATTATTATCACATCGCTTAATAATTTGAGCTTGTTGAATAAGCGGAATCTCTGGATCGCTTATTCCATTTGGACGAAATCCACTACCTCCAATACGCTCTGGACCATGATCATTAGGATATGGAATACCTGTAAACTCGTCGAACCCATGCACAATAGGCAAAAACTGTGGTAGATGTCCTAAGTGCCACTTACCAAACAAGCCTGTCGCATAGCCTTGCTCTTTCAATATTTCGGCAATACAAACCTCATCCTCATCTTCTAGCCCTGTAGTTGAGTGTGGAAAAAGCACATACAAACCTGTTCCTTTATTTACCCTTGGTGCATAACGCCCCGTAAGCAGTGCTGCCCGCGAAGGTGTACTTGTGCCATGTGGTGCATAAAAGTCGGTCAGTTTAATTCCACGACTCGCTAAAGCATCTATATTAGGGGTTTTGATATCTTTACTTCCAAAGCAGCCTATATCATCGTAACCCACATCATCCATTACAATATGAACAATATTGGGCAACTTGGCTTCTTTCTGCGAAATAGCTGGTACAATCGTTAAAAATGGAACGATACCACAATGTAAGAGATTAGATTTTATACGCATTAGATAATTAATTATGATTTACACTAATAGAGATACAAATTTAAACTATTTAATCGAAGATACAATGTATATAAAAAAATATCCGCCCTATTCTCACGAACAAAACGGATAATCTAATCTAACTTAAAATCTAATACCATGAAAAACACGCTATAATAATAACAAGACAAAGCAGGTGTTTACCTAAAAAGGTATTGATTATTATATTCTATTAACAAACAGAATACTTATATCCCTCTTTAGAGGAAAGATTAAGTCTTCTGTTCAATCTTCTTGTCAATTTTACTTGCACAAAAAAGCCCCACGAACCAAAGATGATTCGTGGGGCTTTTTTATAATTATAAAATCCGAATGGATTAAGGATTCTGAGTCAACGTACAACCAATACTGTTGTATGCATTAATTTGATCTTGTGGTATGTATTGAACTACACGTCTATCTGTAGCTTCAATCTCTTCCATTGCATTGTGCGGACCAGGATATGCTCTAACTAACGTCTCTCCGTTACGGTATACATCAAAACTACGATCAGCCTCATAAGCCATTTCTAGTTGACGCTCTTCAGAAATACGTACAGCGGCATTTGATGCATCTAACGATGTGTATCCTAAACCTGGAAGCGAACGCTCACGTACAACATTCAAGGCCTCTTTTGCTAACACATAATTTCCTTTTTTAGCGTACGATTCTGCTTTAATAAGGTAGATCTCTGCCAAACGAGAAATTGTTGGTGAGTGTAAGTGAGAGTCATTGTTTTGTTTAGAACATTTTGTAATGTAAAACATAGGATATGCTATATTTATAAGCATCATATGATCTTTATATCCTTGAATTTTACCGTCAATATGGTCTATTTCGTACAAATCATCAGCTTCATCAATTGTTTTCAGTATATATGTTTTTTCAACTAATACTGGAACATCTTTATTTGCATTTGCAGGATCTGGTTTTACACCAGTCTGATGTTTTATTGTAACCTGTAAAGGTTTTTTAATCTCACCATTAAGTGAATCAAGTTTTACTTGCGTATAGCCATAACCATTTTGCTCTTTAGAACCATCTCTTTTAAATTTGTAAAGAGGGGCAATAAAACGAAATACATTTTTCTCACCTTCTGTATCTAAATATTGAGGATCAATAAAGGCCGAACGCGCATCTGTCTTCTGTCCATGTCTGTTTAGTAAGTCAAGATATTTTGCACTTGCATACATCTCACCCCAACCCATACCATCAATAGTAGCATACATACCACCAATACCTTCGTTATGAGCATCACCTGAATATTCAGAAGCTACACGCTTAACAGCAAAAATAGTCTCTGTTTGCGCAGCATCATCTGGAGGCAAAATATTAAAATTCTTAAATGCTTCTGTATTCAATAAACTATATCTACCTGATGCTAATACTTTATCTGCATAATAGATCGCTGAATCTGCATACTGTGTATTTGGATTTTTCCACGTTCCACTCATATAAAGATAGACTCTCGAAAGCATTGCTTGTGCCACCTCTTTGCTAGCATAAATTGCCGAACGTGCTTCATTCATCAAACGCTCTCCCTCACGCAAATCGCTGATTGCTTGTGTGTACGTATCTTTAACGGTAGAACGATCGGGTAAAATCAAGTTCTCTAAATCTGCTGGTAAACCATTTAAGATAGGCACTCCTAAATTTGTTTCAGGAGACTGATCGTACGGACGACCATAGGCACGACATAAATAAAAATACATCATTCCTCTTAAGTAATAAGCCTCACCTAATTTTTGATCCATCTCTGGACTTGTACCCTCTTCGAGTGATTTCATCAAATCACTCGATTGCGATATCACCTTGTAGCTATTGTTCCAAAATGTATTTAAACGATAGTTTTGAGGTGAATGTTGGTACGATATAAACTCATAGAAAGCATCTGTAGAAGAACCTCTAATCATCATATTATCTCCTGCATACTCACCAACACGGTGCATAACATCAGACCAATCTCTTAGTTGACCATAACAGCCATTTAAAATTACGTTTACAGCCTCCTTGTCGTTTGCAATATCCTCTTCAAGATATTTGTCATATGGGGTACGCTCTATATCACAAGAGGTAAACATGCTTGCAGCTGCAGCTGCGAATATTAATAACTTTTTCATTGTTTTAGTTTATCAAAATGTAACATTAAGACCGAACATAAATTTACGAGTAGAAGGGTAAATTGCACTAGATACACCTGTAATTTTACCATTTACTGGAGGAATCTCTGGATCTACACCTGAATATCCTGTGATTGTAAATAAGTTTTCACCAGAAACAAACAGACGTACGTTCGAGATGTTCCACTTAGGCAACTCAAGGTTATATCCAATTGTTACATTTCTTAGTTTCAAATAACTTGCATCTTCTAAGTAACGAGAAGAGGCTTTGTTTGAGTTTGTTCCATTGTTATAAATTCCTTGTGGGTGTGTTGCAATATCACCTGGTTTCTCCCAACGATTCCAACCATCCATCAATTTCATCTGGTTACGATCTGTATATGTACCATCTGAGTCGTACTCAGCACGTGAGTAATTATAAATTTCTCCACCTACTGAATAGGCAAAATTAGCTGATAAATCGAGATTCTTCCATGATAGGTTTGTAGAGAATCCACCAAAGAAATCTGGTGTATAACTACCTATATCTACTTTGTTTTTAGATGCATCTCCATAGTTAAATGTTTTTTCTCTTTCGCCAGCTTCATTGGTTTTGTACCATTGTGCTTGACCTGTTTCAGGATCTACTCCTGCCCATTCAGTTAAAAACCAAGTATCAACATCGTAACCCGGTTTTAATAATTTCTCTGCTGCTCCAGCAATACCACTACCATCACCAACGATAATTTCTGACTTTCCACCATATAAATCGTCTACTTTGTTGCGGTTAAGTCCTAGATTAGCATCTACACTCCAATTCCAATCTTTTGTTTGAATAATATCTGCACCTAATGACAATTCGAAACCTCTATTCTTTACAGCTCCGATATTTCTCCAAATGCTTGAGATACCGATAATACCTGGAAGTGGCACTTGATACAATAGATCCGACGTGTTCTTGTCATAATAATCTAATGTTACGCTGAAACGATTAAAGAAACGCGCATCAACACCGACACCAAACGTGTATGTTTTCTCCCATGTTAAATCATGATTCTTCACTTGTGAAAAAATTGCGCCTGGAAGGTCATTATATTTACCACTTAGGTCATAAAGTCCATATTGAGGATATAAAGAAGTCGGGCGGTTACCTACCGAACCATAACTTGCTCTCAACTTTAACTGATCTACCCATGTTGCTTTAAAGAACTCTTCTCTATTAATAGCCCATCCTCCACTTACTGAGAAGAAGTTACCATATTTAGCATTGTTACCAAAGTTAGAAGCACCATCTCGTCTGAAAGAGGCTTGTCCTAAATATTTATTATCGTAAGCATAATTACCATTCAAGATCATAGACTGAACTGCCCACTCACTACGGCTACTGCTCACTTTCTCTGGCACAGCAGCAACATCAGCTACTTCAAAACCAGGAGCAAAACCTGTTGCAATACCTTTGTTTGCACGCCCTTCGTAGGTGTTCCACTCATAAGCAGCTAATGCGCTAATAGAATGTTTGTCTACCAATTTATTGTAACGTAACAATTGGTTACTATACACACGATTCGTGTTGCTTAAGTAATCTTCGATACGGCCATTTACTGATTCGCCGCTCGATGAGCGAGGGTCAGTATATGTTGTAGAATAATGCGTTGTAAATTTATAGTTATTTACAGAAGAGAACGATAAGTCGTTCGTAATCTTAATATCAAAATCTAAGTTTGCCATCACCTCGTAACTTGTACTCTCTGCAAAGTTCCACTGCTGATCGTACATATAGTTAGAGCCTGTTGTATTTACCCATGTTGGGTTTGGCTGATTTCCTACAAGTGTTTGTGATCCATCTTCAGCTATAATATATGGGCTATCCCAAGGCAAGTTGCTATACATCGCACTTACCGAGTGTTGCTGATCAAATACATCTTTACGAGAAGCACTTAATTGAGGCTTAATCGTTAACCAATCGTTCGCTTTGTAATCTACCTTAAATCTAAAGTTATAACGTGTGTAATCGTATCCTTTTACAGCTCCATCTTCGTCATAAACACCAATTGATGTATACGTTTTAATCTCGTCAGAACCTCCCGAAATAGAGATATTATAATCTTGTGCAAATCCTAGTTGTGTTGCATTATCCCACCAATCGAAATTACTGCTACGAAGGTCTTCGTTCCAGCGACTAAAACTGATAGCACTTTGATTGCTATACGATTTGTATAAATCATATAACTCTTCGCCGTTCATCACCTCAAAGTTTCCTTTTTCGAGTTGTGTAATACCTGCTTTAGCCGATACATTGATTGTTGCCTTACCTGTTTTTCCTTGCTTTGTTGTAACCATGATTACACCATTTGCACCTTGCGAACCATAAATGGCTGTAGAGGCAGCATCTTTCAAGATAGACATGCTTTCGATATCTGAAGGATTCAATGCTCCAGCATTAGAACCTACAATAACACCATCAATAACCCAAAGAGGATCGGTACTACCATTTACAGTAGATTTTCCACGGATCACAACCGCAGCGATATCTCCTGGTCTACCAGAACCTTGATTCACATATACACCTGGAGCTTTTCCGCTCAACATGTTTTCTACCGAAGGGGTTGTACTATCTTTTAGCTTATCACTGTTAACTACTTGCATAGCTCCTGTTAAACTCGACTTCTTTTGTACGCCGTAACCTACAACTACAACTTCGTCTAGTGCTTGAGAGTCTTCTTTAATACGAATCGTCATTGTTGCACCAGCAGTTGCTTTAACTTCTACCTTAACGTAACCAATGTAAGAGATCTCTAACGTTGCGCCAGGAGCGGCGTTCAACACAAAGTTACCATCAAAATCAGTACTTGCACCTGTAGTTGTACCTTTAATAATAACATTTGCTCCAATAATTGGATCGCCAGTTGCGGCATCCAAAATAACGCCTTTAATCTCCTGTTGTTGTGCAATACTATTTTCTACATTGATTTCACTCGCTGTAGGTATAGCTGCATGGATTGGAGCTAAAGATGCTAAGAACAAAGAACCCAAAATCAAACACGACTTAGCATGTTTGCTCTTACGTGAAGATGAGTTTGTTTCGATTTTAAAATTAGCGTTCATTCTTTTAAGCTTTAAATTTAAAAACTATGATTTATTTTGTAATACAGACACCTATATAAAGCATTAAAAGAAACCATTTAATACTAATTTAAAGTGTCTAAATTAGTATTAACAGCAGTTGATTAAATGTACTTTGTCAAGGTTGTTGTTAATTTGAATGCTGGTGGGTACAATGATCTTTCGAATCAATGTTATTTATGTTTTTTAATTTACATTCAAAAGAATAACGAGACAAAGATACATATAGATTATAAAAACCCAAACTATTTTAATTAAATTACAACATCTCTATTAGTTATTTTTATCCTATATCATTACAGAGAGGTATACAATCCCACTTTAAGAATAAAACAATCATTAACAAAACAGCACTGTATAAAAAACACATTACATACATATTACAACATCAAAGCTGGCGACAAAAAAAAGAGAATAGACCTTTCGCTTTCAATATATAACACGCTTATATCTAATTTTCGCTCTCGATTCACAGCTTAACCACACACAACGCTTATTTAGAAATGTGGATCTTGTCAACTTCACCTTTAAAGTTTTGAATAAATTGCACTTCGTAAATACCCGAAAAGCCGCAATGTTTCTATCCAACGCCCGCAATGTTTTAGTACAAAAAGACTAGACTTTTTGTACCAAAACATTGCGGGCGTTGAGTAAAAACATTACGGGTATTTAGCAACGAGAAAGTAGTAGTTTGGAATCTTACATTACTCATAAAGAAGGCTTCCCCTATAGTTCAAATCGAATCAAATCACTCAACCATATCTATCTGTAATACTGTTATTTATGGTGAAAGCTGTTTGTTTCATACTATTTACACTAGCCTTCACTAAGCGTTACAACTTAGCTCCTTTTGGTAGTTGATTTAGTCATTTTGGGACGAATGGTATACGTAATTTGAATCTGTTGCATCTTTTCGATCCTTCTGGCTATTACGAAATCTGACCTTCACCACAACACACTACCATTCAGCAGAATACAGGTGAAGGATTTGATGCAATTTTAACCATAGGGACATGTATTATATGCCGTTTAACCCTTCATTTTATAGCAATATCAACGGAGAGTGAAATACAGTTTGCAAGAATCTCTTTTAATGCAAAAATAGACAGTAACCCTTGTAGGAATAGACGGTGGATTCCCCATGGAATACAGTGAGTTTTGGCACTACAGACAGGTGTGTATTCGGAGGAATCCACCGTCTATTTCTGCAAGAATAATTCAATTTACAATAATACAAAGTGATGAATATTTATATAAAAAAACTATCTTTGCAATTATAACATCTAAGATTTCATAAAAAGTAAAAAAACGTATTACTGTACTTAAAACAGACAGTAATAGTAATTAATACGCGTGTAATTGAACTTAAATAAAAAAACATGACTAGAAAGAGAATTTTATCTATTAGCCTATTGCTGTTTTTTGCATCTACAATCTGTAGCGCACAAAAGTTATCTCAAGACGAATCTCGTGCATATACAAAAGCAAAAATAGCAGCGCGAAGCAGCATGTACGATGCTAAGTATAGCAACGAGTGGGATGCTAGACTACTTACCAATGGCAGCCATAAAATGAAATTTTCCTATACAATCTTCGGTGATATGCCCCAAGGCGGACGCTCTTTGTACATATCGATGCATGGTGGTGGAAACACTTCTGAAGAGGCAAACACGCAACAGTGGAATAATCAAAAGAAACTATATGCACCAGCAGAGGGTGTCTACCTTGCGCCTAAATCGCCAACAAACAGTTGGAATATGTGGCATCAAGAGTATATGGATGGCTTTCTAGAAAAGCTGATTACATTGGCTATTATAAAAGAGAATGTGAATCCCAATAAAGTATATATTATGGGATACTCGGCAGGCGGAGATGGCACCTATCAATTAGCGCCACGTCTGGCAGAATTATGGGCAGGGGCAGCTATGAGTGCCGGACATCCTGGAGATGCACAAATCGAAAACCTACGCAATGTACCATTCGGGTTATATATGGGAGGCAAAGACAAACCATATAACAGAAATGGATTGGCACGCGAGTGGGGTGATAAATTCAATCAACTACAGCAAAATGATGCTGAAGGGTATGCGCATGATGTTAAAATATTTGAGACCTGTGGGCATTGGATGGAGCTGAAAGACTCTGTTTCGTTCAGCTGGATGGCAAAGCATAAACGAAATGCAACACCAAACAAAG
Organism: uncultured Parabacteroides sp.; assembly: GCA_947036995.1. Lineage (GTDB taxonomy): Bacteria > Bacteroidota > Bacteroidia > Bacteroidales > Tannerellaceae > CAMQTD01. Next base: position 3,718 of record CAMQTD010000077.1, on the reverse strand, counting down.
TGATCTGGATACAAGATGATGTGATAAGAGATCATGCCTACTGGATAGAAGGTGGTGTCAATAGCAACAACAGTGGACTGAAAATTGTAGCCTCGTACAATAAAGCTAAAAACAGCATAAGCATTGACGAAGCAACCCATAAGTCTGTTATCATATCACTGAATGATGAGATGTTGAAGCTAGATAAGCGCGTGAAGATATACCTTTTTGGCAAGCAAATATTTTCGAAGAAAGTACCCCGTACAAAGAAAAACATTGACAAAGATGTCAATAATATGAGAGATGAATACCTCGTATTTCCATCACGCATATTGGTTGATATCGAAAATGGCACTGCGACAGTGATCAAGTAACAAGTAATCAGAAACAAATCAATAATAAATAATATGAACACAATGAAAAAATGTTTTTTGCTTTTGGCAATTTGTGGACTTGCATCTTGTCAACCCTCCTATCTGAATGGAGTAGACAGCAATCTTATACCTGCCATAAAGGGTGTATTAGCCGAAAGCGGTGAGAATCGCATTGAATTAGAGCGTGCACTGCTAGAGAGCGCTGATGGTCAACGCAACGGCATGGCTTTTTTAATTGCCAATATGCCTAAACCAGATGCAGATACACTATCTGCTGATTTCTTAATCAAACAGGTAGATTTAGCGTATCAAACAAAAGAGCTATTTACGTGGACAAAAGAACTTCCTGATTCAATCTTCTTAAACGAGGTGCTTCCATACGCTTCATTAGATGAGACAAGAGAGAACTGGAGAGAGCCTTTTCTTGCAATGTTACAGCCTCTAGTGAAAGATTGTAAGGATATGAATGCTGCTGTTGATGTTATAAATAACGCACTGCGTGCATTGGTAAAAGTAGAATACAGCACAAAAAGAAAAAAAGCCAACCAATCTCCAGCAGAATCAATGATGCAGGGTTTAGCATCATGTTCGGGACTATCCGTTCTGCTTACAGATGCTTTTAGAGCGGTCGGCATACCATCACGCATTGCAGGCACACCGTTATGGGTTACTAAAGAGGGCAATCACAGCTGGTGCGAGGTGTGGATAGATGGCAAATGGTATTTCACAGAGTACTATCCTGCTGGCTTAAACAAAGGATGGTTTCTGAATCGTGCAGGTACGGCAGATAAGAGTGATCCGGTACATTGGATCTATGCGACATCATATAAGAAGAGAGCGATTCATTTCCCGATGACGTGGAGTAAAGATTGTAAAGATGTTTCGGGTGTAGATGTAACCGATAGATATATCAACCTATACAAGTTGCAACAAGAGACTGAAACAAATGGAACTGAAGTAGTTATTTGTTTGTTTAAAAACAAAGCGTCAAAAGATTCAAGCGAAGGACGTATTGCTCAAAACATCGTGATCCGTAATGATAAGGGGGAGATTATTGCCAATAAGAAAACAGTAGGTCCAACTGCCGATATGAACGAGTACCTTACCATAAGAGTCCCAAAAGCTACCAACTACACGCTTGAATATGAAGGTAGCGATGGTTTGCGTAAAGAGAAAATTGCTGTAGGAGATCAAACACAGAAAGTAGAACTGTTTTTTGAGAAATAAAAAGAAAATATAATATCAATCTATTTTTAAATTACAAGTATGAAATTCTTAAATATTATTGTTGCTGCTACCATGTTAGCAACACTGTTGGGGTCGTGTTCTAAAGATGTAATAGTCGGAGAAAGCATGATTATACCAGCTCCTCAAAAGATTGAGACAAAAGCGGGAACTTATATTCTTGACAACGCATTGTCGATAGGTATAAGTGACAAAACATTAGAACCTGCCGCACTGTTTTTGCAAGGTTTAATTGAAAAATCGACTGGTATCGTAGCGCCTATCACTGATAAAGGTGCGATTATGTTAACCGTAGATGCAAGTAAAGCGCAAACAGAGGCATACACATTAAATGTGACTGACAAGGGTATTGAAATTGTTGGTGGTGGATATGGTGGTGTTTTATATGGTATTGAATCACTACGTCAGCTGATGCCGAAAGAGATTGAAGCAGCAAACGGAGCTGCAAATAACCTACTAGCCATCCAACATGTATCCATTGAAGATGCGCCTCGTTTTAAATGGCGTGGTTTTATGCTCGATGTGTCTAGACATTTCTATAACACGCAAGAGGTTAAGCAATTTATAGATATGATGGCATATTATAAATTAAACAAATTCCACTGGCACCTAACAGACGATCAAGGTTGGAGAATCGAGATTAAACAGTATCCACTACTAACCGAAAAAGGTGCGTGGAGAAAATTTAATAGTCAAGATAGGGAGTGCCAATCGCGTGCTGCTTTAGAAGAGAATAAAGATTATGAGATTGATACTACAAAGATGAGTATCATGGATACAGATACATTATACGGCGGTTTTTATACACAAGATGAAATTCGTGATATTGTAGCGTATGCGAAGAATCTAAACATTGATGTTATTCCTGAAATAGATATGCCCGGACACTTTCTATCGGGTGTAGAAAATTATGATGGCGTGGCGTGTTCTGACGAAACGGGTTGGGGTGCTCTGTTCTCTTCTCCTGTATGTCCGGGTAAAGATACAGCGCTTGAGTTTTGCAAGAATATATACAACGAGATCTTTGAACTCTTCCCATACGAATATGCACACCTAGGGGCTGATGAAGTGGATAAAGCAAACTGGATTAAGTGTAAAGATTGCCAATCTCGTATGCGTAAGCATGGACTTAAAAACGAACATGAGCTTCAAGCTTGGTTTGTAAAGTATATGGAGAAGCACTTCAATGCCAATGGTAAAAAGCTTATTGGTTGGGACGAAATCATCGAAGGCGGACTTTCAGAAACAGCAACAATCATGTGGTGGAGAAACTGGGCACCAAAGGCTATCCCTACTGCTACTGCACAGGGTAATCAAGTGATCTCATCTCCATGTTTCACACTCTATTTTGATGCACAACAGAATAAAAATAGTCTTAAAAACGTTTATGAGTATGAACCGATTCTTAAAGGTTTATCTGACGAACAAATTAAACTATTCTTAGGTGTACAGGCTAATTTATGGTGCGAATGGATTCCTTCAATGGAACGTGCGGAGTATATGGCATTTCCAAGAATGTTAGCACTTGCAGAGTTGGGTTGGGCTGATCCAGATAAAAAGGATTGGAATAATTTCGTTGAAAGAGTTGTTGCTAACATGCAGAAACTTGATGTTATGGGTATAAACTACCGTCCTTTAGATTTAACTGGGTTTAATAGTACAAATACCTTTACAGCGCCTGATTCGTTAACGATTGCTTGTGCTCAAAAAGACATCTCGGTTTACTATACAACAGACGGAACAACACCGACTACGGCTTCTACTAAATATACAACACCGATTAAAGTAGACAAAACAACCGATTTCATTTTACGCACCTTCCGCCCGAATGGAACAGCTGCTGATATTGTAAAAACAAAAGTTGTAATTGAAGATTATGCTCCTGCACTTAAAAATGTAGAGATTAAAGGCGAAGGTCTTGTAGCAAAGTGGTATAATTATAAAGGAACTAAATGTGCTGAAATAACAACTGCTAAGTTCAAGAAAGAGTTTATTGTTGATAGCGTATGTATTCCTAAAGGAGCTAAAGACAATATCGGATTAGTTATCGAAGGGTACTTCGAAGCTCCTAAGAGCGATGTATATACATTTAAATTACAATCTGATGATGGTTCAATGCT
>CAMQTD010000076.1 GCA_947036995.1 uncultured Parabacteroides sp. | reverse complement strand
TCTATTCTTGTGTAGCTGCCTACCTAATTTAAAATACATAGTAACCTAATGTTTCTGACACCCGGGTCTCAGCATACCTGACACCCGGGTGAGAGTGCCCTTTACACCCGGGTGTCAGAAACATTAGGTATATACTTTTTTGTAAAAAGGATACTATTTAAGCGATCGTGCTTAGTATGTTTGCGCTAAGAATGCTTGCACCAAAGCGAAGGTAAGTAGGGTTAAGCCATTCAACGCCTAAGATTTCTTTTACGATTGTGTAGTGTTTTACTGCTTCTTCTGCTGTGCTGATACCGCCCGAAATCTTTAGTCCAACCATTTTACCTGTCTGTTGTTTGTAGGCTTTGAGTAGTTGACATAGGGTGTATACTGCTTCGTGACTTGCGCCTGGGTAGCCTTTTCCTGTCGATGTTTTGATAAAGTCGGCTCCTGAATAGATTGCCATGATTGCAGCTTCGTGTATGTTTTTAGCTGTTGTAAGTGCACCTGTTTCTAAGATTACTTTGAGTGCTGCACCGCGGCATGCTTGTTTTAGTTCTGATATTTCGAGACACATCTCTTCGTAGTTCTCCTCAAAAAAGTAAGGGAGGTTGAGTACGATGTCTAACTCTTCGGCACCTTCCATCTGTGCCATGGATAGTTCTGCTACTTTAATCTCCATAAATGTTTGTCCAGAAGGGAAACCTGCGGCTACGGATGCAATCTTTACATCGTCTACGGTGAGGGTTTGCTTTACTGTTTCTACAAAGTTAGGGTAGGTGCAGATGGCTGCTACGTTGGGAACGTCGGGACGTTCGCCGTCTAGATCGTTCACACGGTTTACCATTTGCATGATGCTCTCTTTCGTATCCATGCTGGTAAGCGAGGTGAGATCGATGCAACTGTGAATTGTTTTCAGCGCTTCGGCGTTGTAATTCTCTTTAAAGTTTACGTCAATAAGATTGTTTACGGCTGTTGTAATCTCGGCATCTGTAAGAGGTGCTTTGAATAGGCTGATTGCTTCTTGATACTTATCCATAGGTTTATATAATTTATTTGTCTGTTAATTTCGGATTGTTTAGGTGTCTTGTACTGTCTCTCTTCGTTTTCTTGTCGATGTTCTTTTGCAAAGCGGCAGTGAGGTCGATGCCTGTTTGGTTGGCTAAGCAGAGGAGTACCCAGAGTACGTCTGCCATTTCATCGCCTAAGTCTTTACCTTCGTCGCTGGCTTTGCACGACTGATCGCCATACTTGCGAGCAATGATGCGTGCTACTTCGCCTACCTCTTCGGTTAGGATGGCGAGGTTGGTAAGTTCGCTAAAGTAGCGTACGCCGTAGGTTTTAATCCAACGGTCTACGGTTTCTTGTGCCTCTTGAATGGTGATATCTTGCATAACTATTCTTTGTTTTGAGTGTCTATTATAATAGTAACAGGACCATCGTTTAAAAGTTCTACCTGCATATCTGCACCAAATTCGCCTGTAAGTACAGGTTTGCCTGTTAATACTGCTAAGGCTTGGCAGAACGATTCGTACATCGGTACGGCAACGTTCGGTTTGCTCGCTTTGATGTACGAGGGGCGGTTGCCTTTTTGTGTAGATGCTTGCAGGGTGAATTGGCTTACTACAAGTAGTTCGCCGTTGATGTCTAACAGGGAGTTGTTCATTACGCCCGCTTCGTCGTCGAATATGCGGAGGTTTACAATCTTCTTGCTAAGCCATTCAATATCTTTTGCGGTGTCGGCATCTTCGATACCAACTAATACAAGGAGTCCTTGTTTGATGGCAGATTTCAGCTTGCCATCAATGGTTACGGAGGCGTGCTTTACGCGTTGTATTACTGTTTTCATGCTTCTTTATTGTTATTAAATCCATCTATAATGCATTGTGCTTTGCTTGTTCCTACATGTTCTTGGAGTTGTTCGAAGGTTGCTTCTTTGATTCTCTTTACACTCTTGAACTGTTTGAGCAGCGTTTGTTTGGTTACTTCGCCAATCCCTTTTATCTGATCTAACTCAGAAAGGGTTTGCTGTTTGCTACGCAGCGAGCGGTGAAAGGTGATACCAAAGCGGTGCGCTTCGTCGCGCAGCCGTTGGATCACTTTCAGCGTTTCGGAGTTTTTATCCAAATAGAGTGGGATAGGGTCGTCAGGGAAGAAGAGCTCTTCGAGTCGTTTGGCAATACCGATAATGGTGATCTTACCAATCAATCCGAGCGAGCGAAGCACTTCCGTGGCGGCACTTAACTGTCCCTTTCCACCATCTACGATGATGAGTTGCGGCAATGGTTCGTTCTCTTCCAGTAGGCGTTTGTATCGGCGGTGGACAACTTCGTTCATCGAAGCAAAGTCGTCAGGTCCTTCAACCGTTTTGATATGGTAGTGGCGGTAGTCCTTTTTAGAGGGCTTCGCTTTCTTGAATACTACGCAGGCAGCAACAGGGTTTGTGCCCTGTATGTTTGAGTTATCAAAACATTCAATGTGCATGGGTAGCTCGTGCATCAACAGATCTTTTTGCATCGTAGTGAGGATACGCGTAGTGCGTTGCTCGGGGTTGAGTTTCTCAGCCTGCTTTAGACGATCTACTTTGTACTGCTTCACGTTTTGCAACGAGAGATCTAAGAGTTTCCGTTTATCACCCTTTTGTGGGATGGTAAATGTAACGCTGTTGAGTAACTCAATATTTGGCAAGAAGGCAACGATAATCTCTTTTGCCACGCTCTTGAATCGGGTACGCATCTCTACAATACCGAGCCCTAAGAGTTCTTCTTTCGATTCGTCTAACCGTTTTTTATATTCAAACGTATAGGCTTGCACGATTGCACCATTGCCAATGTGTAGGTAGTTGATAAATGCAGAACTTTCGTTTTCGTCTAACGTAAACACATCAATGTTGCTTAGCGTAGGAGGGACTACGGTAGATTTACTTCTGTAGTTCTCTATTGCATCGTATCGCACCTTTACCTTTTGCGCCTCTTCGAAGCGTAGTTCGGCAGCGAGTGTTTGCATCTCTTCTAAGAGCGTTCTACTTACTTCGGAACTATTCCCTTTCAGAATCTCTTTAATAAGGAAGATATTCTTATTGTAATCCTCTACCGATTGCGCACCAATACAAGGTGCTTTACAGCGTTTGATATGATATTCGAGGCAGACGGCATACCGTCCTTGTTTGATAGTTTCGGGCGTAAGCGGATGTTTGCAAGTACGCAACGGATAGAGATCTCGTATCATTTGCAACATCACCTTTGCCATGAATAGCGAACTGTACGGACCGAAGTACTGAGACCCATCACGAATAAGCGAACGGGTTAGCAGTATGCGCGGAAAGTATTCGTTCTTTACTACGATCGAAGGATATGTTTTATCATCTTTCAGTAGTACATTGTATCGGGGGCGATGCTGTTTAATCAGGTTGTTCTCTAGCAGTAGTGCATCCTCTTCGGTGCTAACTACGATGTAGCGTATGTCTGCAATCTTGCTAACAAGTACGCGCGTCTTGCCTGCTTCATGCTCTTTGTTGAAGTAGGAGTAGACGCGCTTCTTTAGGTTCTTGGCTTTGCCAACGTAGATGATAGTGCCTGTCTCGTCAAAGTATTGATATATCCCAGGGCTGTCAGGTAGATTGCTTACAATCTGCTTGAGCGATTCATTTTTATCTAATATCTTACTACTCTTTTCTATGGGTGTCATCTACTTAGCTGTTGTTCGTTAATGTAATGTTTCACGTGGAACATTGCTTCTATCTACCCATCAATACGAGTAAGATGTTGATATCGCTTGGCGAAATACCAGGGATACGACTTGCTTGTGCAATGGTCTCGGGATCTATCTTGGCGAGCTTTTGGCGCGCTTCGGTAGAGAGTGAGTTTACGGTTGTATAGTCGAAGCGACCCTTTAGTTTGATGTTCTCTAAACGACCGATCTTCTCTGCAATCATCTGCTCACGCTTGATGTAACCGCCATACTTTAGGATGATCTCTACCGCTTCGGTAATCTCATCTTTACGTGTAGCTGGAAGTTTGTCTAGCTCCTCTTGCAATGCAGGAACAAGTTTTGCCAATAGCTCGATAGAGAGCTGTGGGCGTAAAACTAAATCGACCAGCTTAACACCGTGGCGTAGTGCCGTAGTGCCTAATGCTTCGAGTCCTTCGTTGATGTGCTGCGGCTTGATATGATATTCGTTGATGAATGTAGTCAGTTGGTCGCAGCAGGCTTTCTTCTCTAACAACAAGGCGTAACGTTCGGCAGTAACCAATCCGAGGTTGTAACCCTGTTCGGTTAGGCGCATGTCGGCATTGTCTTGACGAAGCAAGATTCTGTATTCGGCACGCGAAGTAAACATACGGTAGGGTTCGTCTACACCTTTTGTTACAAGGTCGTCAATTAATACACCGATGTAGGCTTCGTCTCTTCCTAGTACAAATGGTTCGCTACCGTTTACTTTAAGGTGTGCGTTGATTCCGGCCATTAAGCCTTGTCCGCCTGCCTCTTCGTATCCAGTCGTTCCGTTTATCTGTCCAGCAAAGAATAGTCCTTCGAGCACTTTAGTCTCGAGCGAATGTTTCAATTGCGTAGGTGGGAAGAAGTCATATTCGATCGCATAACCTGGACGGTAGATGCGGATATCTCTAAATGCAGGAACGGCTTCTAAGGCACGTAACTGTATGTCGAGTGGGAGCGAAGAGGAGAATCCATTCAAGTAATACTCTTGCGTAGTCTCGCCCTCGGGCTCTAAGAATAGTTGATGCTGTAGCTTATCGGCAAAGGTTACAATCTTGGTCTCGATGCTTGGGCAATAACGGGGTCCGATACTTTGTATCTGTCCATTATAAAGCGGAGAGTCAGGCAGTCCTTCGCGCAAGATATCATGTACGTGCGGATTGGTATAGGTAGTCCAGCAGCTAAGTTGGTTTAAGGTGCGAGGCTTGAAGTCTAGGTAGGAGAATTTATGATAATCCGTTTCGCCTACTTGCTCTTCCATTTCGTCAAAGTGGATGCTTCTACCATCTATGCGTACGGGTGTTCCCGTTTTCATGCGGTCCGAGATTAATCCATGTTGCGCTAACTGCTCGCTTATTCCTGTAGATGCAGGCTCCGCCATACGTCCACCGCCAAGCTGTGTGCGCCCAATGTGCATCAATCCATTTAAGAAGGTACCGTTAGTAAGTACGACTGCTTTGGCACGAAACTCCACTTCCATGGCTGTACGCACGCCGCATACTACGCCGTTCTCTATGATGAGTTGGTTTACGGCATCTTGCCACATATATAGGTTGGGTAAGTTCTCGATGATGGCACGCCATGTATCGATAAACTTTGCACGATCACTCTGTGCACGCGGACTCCACATGGCAGGACCTTTCGAACGGTTTAGCATCCGAAACTGTATAGCTGTCTTATCCGTAACTACACCCATATAGCCACCCAACGCATCAATCTCTCGCACAATCTGACCTTTTGCAATCCCACCTACGGCAGGGTTACAACTCATTTGTGCAATCTTATTCATATCCATTGTGATAAGAAGCGTCTTAGACCCAAGGTTTGCAGCTGCACAAGCAGCTTCACAACCAGCGTGTCCAGCACCTACCACAATGACGTCGTAATTAAAATCCATCTTGTTTATCTCTTTGTTTCTGCTTACAAAAGTACGAATTAATTCTGAGCCATAAGGGCTAACGCTTCATTCTCTTTCTGCGTCATAATCTCCCGTTCGCCCTCCGCTTTATCATTGATACCGCATAGATGCAAGATACCATGAATGATGATGCGGTGTAGCTCTTCGTTATAGTCTACGCCAAACTGTTCGGCATTACTCTTAACGGTGTCTAAGCTGATAAACAAATCTCCTGAGATTATGTTCCCCTCGGTATAGTCGAACGAGATAATATCGGTGTAATAGTCGTGCTGAAGATACTCTTTATTCACTTCGAGAATCTTCTCATCAGAGCAGAAGATATACGAAACATCTCCCACTTTCTTTCCATATACGGCGGCTACGGAACGAATCCACGCCGTTGTTACTCTTTTCTTTATTGCAGGAAGTTTGACCTCCTCTGCATAATACGAAACTGCCATAGCTATATTTATTAGTTATAATTCAAAATTACTTAGATGCTTGTAAAGAATAGGTAGGTAAGCCCCACTGCCGAAATAGCGCCTGCTAAATCTGCCAATAGCGAACAGCCCACGGTGTAGCGTGTATTGCGAATACCTACACTTCCGTAGTATAGCGCCACCACATAAAAGGTAGTATCACTCGAACCCTGCACGATAGATGCCATGCGCCCAACGATAGAATCTACACCATAGGTGTTTAATGCATCTAGCATCATCCCACGTGCGCCACTTCCGCTAAGCGGTTTCATCACCATCGTAGGCAGTGCACCTACAAACTCGGCATTGAAGCCCAACGACTCCACCATCCAACGGATACCATCAATCAGAAACTCCATCGCTCCCGAAGCACGAAATACACCAATCCCCACCAATACTGCAATCAGATAAGGGATGATGGTTATCGCCGTTTGGAATCCCTCTTTAGCTCCTTCGATAAATACATCGTACACATTGAGACGCTTGCGCAACCCTGTGACGATAAATCCACAAATGATACTAAACAGCAATAGGTTTGCAAAGAGTGATGAATAGGTAGAAAGCATTTCCTGCTCCATTTGATTAAACAGCACGATGCAACCGCCAATAAAGGCAATCACCCCACCAAAGAAGAGCACTAATTCGCGTTGCAATATATTAATGCGTTGCTTCACGCAAACAGCCGCAATGGCTACAAGCGTAGACGTAAACGTTGCAATCATAATAGGTAAGAAAACATCCGAAGGATTACTTGCACCCATCTGCGCACGGTACACCATGATGCTGATAGGTATCAGCGTAAGTCCGGAAGCGTTGATACAGAGAAACATAATCATTGGATTACTGGCGCGCTCCTTCTCCTTGTTTAGCTCCTGCATCTGCTGCATGGCTTTAAGCCCCATCGGTGTAGCTGCATTATCAAGCCCTAACAGATTAGCCGATAGACACATAAAGATAGAACCTGTAACAGGATGGTTGCGTGGTATCTCAGGGAATAGTTTGCTGAACACAGGAGCAGCTAAGCGGGCAAAGCTCTGAATTATACCCCCACGCTCGCCGATCTTCATAATTCCCAGCCACAGCGAAAGTACACCTGTAAGCCCCAACGAGATTTCGAAGGCTGTTTTGGCAGAACTAAACGAGGCATTTATCATCTCCGTAAAGACAGACATATCGCCCATAAAAACCAATTTAGCCAACCCCACCACAAATGCAACCAGAAAAAACGAGACCCAAATATAATTCAATACCATAATATTCTCTTTTGAAGAACAAAAATAGCTATTCTAATTGGTTTAAAGAGATAGTTTTGCGTAATTTTGGCGCAAATAATTAAGCTATACAGATATGAAAAAGATTTTAGTAACCTATAAAATGTTTCGCGACGACTTCAAAGAACTTGAATCTTTGTATGATGTAACCTTCCCGACCGAGAAAAAAGGTTTCACGTATGACGAAGTATGCGAAATGATTCCCGCGTACGATGCAATCTGCTCTATGTTCGATTTTCCGATTGATAAGAACCTATTGGATAAGGCTACCAAACTGAAAGTAGTCTCTAACTATGCCGTTGGTTACAACAACATAGACGTTGCCTACGCCACCGAAAAAGGAATTATCGTAACCAACACCCCAGACCCTGTAACAGCCCCAACCGCGAATCTCGCCCTAGGCTTGATGCTGGATGCTGCACGCCGCATCACCGAATGCGACCGCAAACTACGCACCCAAGGAACATCCATGCGCATCGGTGTATTAGAAAACTTAGGCGTATCCATCACCAACCAAACAGTGGGAATATTCGGCATGGGACGCATCGGCAAGGCGCTTGCCAAACGTGCCAACGCTTGCGGCATGAAAGTGATCTACCACAACCGCCGCCCACTCAACATTGAAGAAGAAACAACACTCCATGTTACATACGTTTCAAAAGAGGCATTATTAGCTACGGCAGATTTTGTATCTATCAACGCCCCCCTCACCCCCGAAACACATCACACCATCGGCGAAGCAGAGTTAAAGCAGATGAAACCTTCGGCAATATTAATCAATACCGCACGCGGTCCGTTAGTAGATGAGCACGCCTTAGTGCAAGCTCTCCAAGATAAAACAATCCGCGGCGCAGGTCTCGATGTATTCGAATTCGGAAACTACCCGCTCCCCGAACTGATGGAGATGGATAACGTTGTACTCACTCCCCATATTGGCACACAAACAATGGATACACGTATAGAGATGGTACACGCAGTATGCCATAACGTTATCGGAGCGTTAGACGGCACATATCCAATCACTCAAGTTATATAAACGAGCGAATAAAAAAAGGCTCTATCATTACGCAAGAACTTCTTGCGTAATGATAGAGCCTTTTTTATATTGTCAACGTGTAGAATAAACCCAACACGATCTTTTTACTTCTTCTTCTCTTGATAGATTAATTTACCACCTTGCGAAAGCGTCCAGATACCTGCATCTTGTTTCAGGTTTGGCGTACTATCATCTTCGACATTCCAAACATACCCTGCGGCAGCTTTGCGTCGTTCTAAGATAATACCCTTTGGCCACGACGTTGCAAAAAGTTCCACCTTTGTAGAGTCTGCATTGAATTGTGCAAAAGCGCCACTTGTGCTTGTTCCATTATCTACCGATGTCATTTTGAGAGGAAGTGTAAATGGGCGAATACATTTCTTTTGCATTGCCGACCATTTATAACCAGCCGAGGCTTTGCAACCATGTTCGTCTGCATCATTGCCTACCATTGCTTTTGTTTCGGCAGGCTGTTCTTTTTTAGTTTTGTTGCTATTGTTACAACCCACCAGTGTAAAGATCGAGAGGAGTATAGCAACTCCGAGATACTGTTTCATAATCAATCGTTTTATTTACTTGTATTACAAATGTAATGAATTTCTGGAACAATGGATCTTAAAATAGATAAATTGAATCTCTACTCGCTTGCATGTTGTGCTGAGGTTGTAATCGAAAGTAAACAATTTGTTCTTCGTTTCGTATTCGTTTCGCTTTACTATCGTAACAAGTGTGCCATACTTTTGCGGTGTACAAAGGTAAAAACGAAAATGAAAATAAAATTGGAACAACGATTAAAACGAATTACTTATCTAAGCCTATGTTTATTTGTCGTAGCGCTACAAGCTATTGCAGGAACAATAAAAGGACAGATAAAAGATAAAGAGACAGGCGAAACACTTATTGGAGCAACCGTTCAAGTAGTCGGAACCTCGCACGCTGCAATTACGGATATCGACGGAAATTATTTTATCTCTAACCTACCGCAAACGTCGTTTACATTAGAAGTAAGATACATCGCCTATAAAACAGCGACCCGCACAGTGGCAGACTTTAGCAACAAAGAAACCGCAGTGATAGATTTTAATCTACAGCCCGACAATGAACAACTCGACGAAGTAGTTGTAGTAGCCCGAAAAAATCTCGAGAGCCAAGCCGTTCTTCTACGTGAGCGTAAAGCCGCCACCATTGCAGTAGAAAATATTGGAGCCAAAGAGATGAGCATTAAAGGAGCATCGACCGTAGCAGATGGCGTAAAGAAGATTACAGGGGTTTCATTTGCTGGATCAAATCAATTAGTCGTTAGAGGTTTGGGAGACAGATACAGCACCACCACGCTGAACGGACTTCCGATCGCCTCGCCCAACCCAGATCATAAACTAATCCCGTTGGATCTATTCCCTTCGCAGCTTGTAAAGAACATCACCGTTAGCAAAGTATTTCAAGTAGGTTCATTTGCCGACTATTCAGGTGCGCACATTGATATCGCTACGAAGGAGCATACAGGAGCTGATTTTATCACCATCTCGCTTAATATAGGAAGCAAAACAAATGTACTCTTCAAAGATTTCTATCAAAGCGACCGTAGCGGAACCATGTTTGATACGCCAAAGTTAGACGATAACCTACGCATACTCAATAAAAACGACCTACAACACTATCTAGAAAAGGGCGATGCATTCGGTACAGACTTCTCGATAAGCAACCGCACAGCAATCCCCGACTTTGGCGCCTCTTTCGGTATGGGTAAGAATTGGGATGTAGCAGGAAACAACCTCAGCCTACTCGCCTCTTTGGGTGTTGATAAAAGCTCTGAAATAATTGAAGATGCCTATACAACAACCCTTACCGCAGATGGGTCGGAGCTAAACAAGTTCAACTACGATAGCTACACCACAGAACTTAAAATGGCAGGATTGCTTAACCTCGGTTACGCATTTCGCCATAACGATCGGATAAACTACACTTTATTCTACGCACGCAATGCCACCGATAATTATATGAACAGAGATGGATACGACTCCGAAGGCATCGCCCTAAAGGGTAGCAACAGCGTATTCCACGCCTACGCCTTACTGAATAACCAGCTTGCTGGAACACACGAACTAACAGATAAATGGGAACTTGATTGGAGCGCATCATACGGTGTAACCACGAGCAACGAACCAGACCGAAGACAGGTTATGTTCCGCAAAACAGGCGAAGAACTAACCCTCTTCAAACTCAACCAACAAGAGACCATGCGTTACTTTGGCGACCTTGACGAATCCGAATTTGTTGGCGATCTAAGATCAATCTACCACTTCGGTACAGCAAACCTTGTGCGTGCAGGTTTAACCTTTAAAGATAAGCAACGCGATTTCACCTCGACACGTTTTTATTACGATATGAACAAGCTCAATCCCGAAATCACCTCAATATACGATACGAATGGCTACCTAAACCAAGCCAATATCGCAAACGGCACGATCTCCATCAACAGAGATAGCCAACCCAAAAACAGCTACTATGCCAACAACCAAGTGTTCGCAGCCTTTGCCGAGATTGAGTTTTACCCCATCGAAGCACTCCTTATTAATGCTGGTTTACGTTACGAGCAATCAATGCAAACGGTAGACTACTGGAACGATGCCTCAATCGCAAAGCAATCCTCCCTATCCGAAGGAGACCTATTCCCAGCATTGAATCTAAAATACACCGTAAACGATAAAAATAGCTTGAGACTTTCGCTCTCCAAAACAGTTACCCGCCCATCCTTTATCGAAATGGCACCCTTCCTGTATAAAGAAGCATACGGAAAAGCCGAAGTACGTGGTAACGAAAACCTACAGAATGGATACAACTATAACATAGACCTCAGATATGAGTTTTATCCCGCTACGGCAGGAGATTTGTTTGCCGTTACAGGTTACTTCAAATACCTAGACTCACCAATCGAACGTGTACAACAATCCTCGGGCGGTTCGGCAGTGCACTCGTTCAGAAACTCAGACGAAGGGGTTGCAGCAGGCGTAGAACTCGAAGTGCGCAAAGCCATCTTAAAAGAACTACACATTGGCGCCAACCTCTCCTATATGCATACGAATGTAAAGCTACCAAAAGGTGGTGGTATCTATACCGAAGACGAACGCTCGCTACAAGGCGCATCACCCTACTTAGCAAATGCAGATATTAGCTATGCCCCACGATGGGAAGCTGATAAGCAGCTGATTCTCTCGCTTATGTACAACCTCCAAGGTCCACGCATACACACCGTCGGCATCTACGGACTAGGCGATGTTGAGCAGCAAACCCTACACACCATCGACTTTGTGGGTAGCTATGCATTCAACAGCAAACTAAGCCTCAAGCTTTCGGCAAAGAACCTCCTGAACCAATCTGTCCGCTACGTGCAAAACGTGAAAACGACCAACACCAAGCAAGAGGTCGAAGCATTTAAAACAGGCGTAAGCACACAGATAGGAATAACATATAGATTTTAAACAAAAATAGATTATAACAACCGCTTTATTTAATAAAAAAGAAAATGAGAAATTTAACATCAGCAACATTCGTTGCACTTACAGCAACCGCTTTAATGAGTTTATTTACTTCTTGTGATAAAAATGAAGTAAACCCAACGGGTGAAAACGGCGAAGACCTCACCTTATTGCAAGGTGAACAACTCAAAGACGTAACCCTCAAGGCAGGTAAAACATACCAAATCACAGGTGGATACAGCGTCAAAGCAGGAGCCACACTTCACATCGAACCCGGCGTAACGATCGAAGCCATCGACGACGATATCGTAGACTACATCCTTATCGAACAAGGTGCAAAGATCAACGCCATCGGAACAGCCGAAAATCCAATCGTAATGACAGCCGAGCGAAAAGAGTCCGGTTCTTGGGGAGGAATCCACATCTGTGGTAAAGCACCAATCAACGTAACAGACGCAAAATCAGAAATCGGTGATGCTAATTATGGTGGTACAGTGGCAAACGACAACTCAGGAACACTTAAATACATCCGCATCGAATACGCAGGATACGCATTTAGCGAAGAGAAAGAAGCAAACGGATTCACCTTCTACGGTGTAGGATCAGGCACCGTAGCAGAATACCTACAAGCATACAAAGGTTCGGACGATGGTTTCGAATGGTTCGGTGGAACACTCAATGCAAAGTACCTCGTATCCACAAGCAACAGCGACGACTCTTTCGACTGGACAGAAGGATGGAACGGTAAAGGTCAATTCTGGGTAGCAATGCAAGAAAACAAAGCAACACTAGGCTACGACTGCGACTGCTTAATCGAGGCAGATAACAACAGCAAAAACAACGCCATCACCCCAGCCTCTCATCCAACCCTCGCCAACCTTACATTGGTCGGAAACAACTCCGAAGAGAATAAACGTGGCATGCGTTTACGTGCCGGAACAAGAGCAAACATCCACAACGTGCTTATCACCGGTAAAGCAAACAACCTAACGGTAGAGACCAAAGAGACCGAAAATGCACTCCTCGACGGAACATCCATGTTGAGCTACATCAATATTGCAGGTCAATTCTCCAGCAAAGAGCACATCTATACCGTCGACAAATTCCTTACCCCAGCAAACAACAACCTTACAGACCAAACAATTGCCCTAACCAGCAACTACATCGGTACTGTTGATGGCGGCAAAGACCTAAGTCAAGATGCATTCTTCACCAAAGCAACATACAAAGGAGCAGTGCCAGCAAATAACGACTGGACAAAAGGGTGGACAAAGTAAATTAACCA
>CAMQTD010000075.1 GCA_947036995.1 uncultured Parabacteroides sp. | reverse complement strand
ATATAAATGTGAGCTATTCCATTTGATAACGATATCGTGGTGCAATTATTAAAATTATTATTTTGTAGTAATTCGGTAAATTCATGCTCAAGATAAAACTCTTCAATTGATTCGGGAAGATATTTATAAGCCTTATTATCTTTTGAAATTACTCGACCAATTACAGGTAAAATACTTGTTGAGTAAAAACGGTATAATAAATTAAATACTTTATGTTTAGGTGTTGAGAATTCCATTATAAATAAACATCCATCCTCTCTCAAAATTCTGTGGCATTCCGATAGTCCTTTATCTATATTTTCAAAATTTCTTATGCCAAATGAAATTGTTACTACGTCAAAAGAATTACTGGGGAGTGATAGATTCTCAGCATCTTCACATAAAAGTCTTATATTAGACTTGAGTTTCAAATGGTCTATTTTTTGCTGTGCAATTTTTAGCATTTCCTCAGATAAGTCAACTCCAACTATTTTTGAAGTTGGAATATTTCTCGCCATGCTTATGGCAATATCACCTGTACCTGTTGCTATATCAACAATTTTAGACGGGTGTTTTTCAACAACGAGTTTCACTAATCGTTTCCTCCAAAACCTATCTATATTAAACGATAGAATATGACAGATTTTATCGTAGTATGGGGCAATGTTATTAAACATTCTATGAACTTGAATCCTTTTCGATTCCTCTCTATTATATGGTTTCATTTAATTCGGTCTATTTGAAATTTTTGGCAATAGAACATATAAAACTGCTCCAAATCATTTTCATTCATGTCAAAATATAATTGCTGCATTCCGACAAATATTGCATATTCCAAAACAGAGAAATTTTTGGCATCCTCTTCTGACATACCTAACAGAACTCTCAGTTTAGTTGAATAGTCAATACGTAAATCATCAACTTGTTGAACATGCTTTTTAACGATTGGGTTAGAAAACCCCCACGCTCGTATTACTTGTTCACTTTTGTGTGACCTATTGATTACGGCATTGCCAACAAGTTTCATACGTTCCTTTGCAGATGGTAATTTATCTGCATTTTCAATTATTTGAATAGTGTTTTGTATTAACCAATAATCCATTAAAGCTATTATATATCCATCAATATTGCCAAAATGGTGATAGAATGAACCTTTAGTGATCTGCAAAATACTACACAGATTATCAATTGTGATTTTAGAGAAGTCGCCACTTTCTAGGATTTGTAGTCCAATAATGAACCATTGTTGTTTGTCTACTTTTTTCATATTTGCAATACCATACGTTATAGTATGGTATTGCAAATATAATTACAATTTTTGAATAAGCAATATTTTCATCCCGTTTATTATCATTCTCAATATATGGAGCAATTACTCCATATATTGAGAATGATAATAAACGGGATGAACTATCTGTACTGGTCTGGGATATCTTTCTTTATTGATAGAAGAGAGCCCTATAATATCGCAGTTTTCTAGCATAGCGATCGCTTTTTCTTTGAGTTTTTTCATGCTACTAAGTGTTGTGAAATCGACTTTTAAGCGTTTAAATCTATTCTAAAATAACGTAATGTATTTATGTAATTATCCTGTGCAGTCAAGCAAGTATCTAATAGATATTCTTTGATGTTAGGCCAATTCTGAAGTCCTCTATAATAGAAAAGTTTTAAATCTTCGTCAATTATAAATGGTATAATATTGTTTGCAAGGCACTCTTTAAACATTAATAAGCGACCTACACGTCCATTGCCATCTTGAAATGGGTGAATGCATTCAAACTTATAGTGAAAGTCAATTATATCTTCAATCTTTTTATTTTTCTTTGAATAATATTCAGAGAGAAGTTCTTTTATCTCATTAGCTACGTTTTCGGGGATTGTTGTTTCATTTCCGCCTACTTCATTGGGTAGTTTTTTATATTCACCAACCATAAACCAATCCTTACGACTGTCTGATGTACTTGATTTTAATAAGTAATGTAACTCTTTGATAAACGATTCACTAAGCCTAGATTTTGCTTTATCTATGATTAAATCAATACATTTAAAGTGATTTGTAGTTTCAATAATATCATCTACATTTATTGACTTCTCTGTTATACCTATTGTATTAGTTTCAAAAATATAGCGTGTTTGATCTTTTGTAAGTTTACTACCTTCTATATGATTTGAATTATATGTTAGCTCAATTTGAGTTCGATGATATATCCCTCCACTCATTTTCATATCCTTCTGAACTTTAAGGGTATTCAATAGTATATTATTACTAAATGTTTTTTGTTTAGTTTTGCAGGGGATGTTTGCATCTTCGGGTATATTCCATGTTTTACCAGTAAGAAAAACTCCGTTGATTTTTTCTGTAGCGCAATAATTTCGGACTGTTCTTTCTGAAAGATTCCATTTTGTTGCAAATTCACGAACTGATATAAACTTCATATATTTTTATTTATCGGCAAGAATCTAAATTGACAGATGGCAAATCTATCAATTCTTGCCGATATAGGCAAGTTTCTTGGAGCTTTCTTTGTGAAAGACTCCATTTTAAGAAACTCCTAATGATTAATTCATCATTTTAATATCTTGCGAATCTTTTTAGCATAAGCCGTAGCGATTTGTTCCATACCATAATCTGAGGGGTGGATGTAGTCTACTAATGCATCTTCGGCAAGATTAATATCTTTGTAGGAGAGGTAGTGTAGGTTTTTTACACCTGCAGCGCGCAATGCTTTGTAGGTCTCTTTGGATATTTTATTTGCTTTTTTTGTGTGATAATTTCCTTCATCAAAACTACCCGACGCATGGTCTACCAAAATGATTGGAGCCGTGTGTTTGCTGCGTAGTAGCATTACTGCATCGGTGATTCGTTTCGATAGATCTGCAAGGTAGGGCTCTTTGGCAAGATTGGGTAGGCAATCGAGTATATACAGTGCAGCATCTACTTCGGATACAAAATTAAGCATACCGGTTTCGAGTTTACCATTACCCGAAAAGCCCCAATTAATAATCGGTTTGTTTAGCTTACGTGCTAAAATATTTCCCCATGCCATACCTGGGCGAGAAGCACAAGCACCCTGAGCGATGGAAGTTCCGTAGATTACAATCGGTTTTTCTGTCGGTTGTGGAATCCATACAAGCGAACTCTGCTCGGGAATACCAACTTCTAAGAATTTAACGCCGTTGTAGAGAGGTAGTAGCAGTGCATAATCCAATGTTTGGTTAGCAGTATATCCTTTGCGGTGTGTATAGAAAGTAAAAGAGCATGTGTCGCCGAAGTGGTAACCATTTGCAATTTCTCTTCGCCATGTACCTTTGCGGTTTATTGCGTATAGGTCTAATCCCGAAACCCCTGTTGTAGGCATGTGAGGCATTGCAAGGTTACCTGTTACAACATATTTAATTGTTATTTTCGATGCATTGGTTCGAAATTGAAGGGATAAGCCAGCTGCTTGTTGCGCTAAATTCCATAGTGCAGGCGTTACATCTGCTTGTGCACGTTGAGGTAAACGGGTATATGCTGGTGCTATTTCGTTGCTGAGGGCTTGTCCGTGTATAACAGCTGTTTTAGCTTCGGCAGGGTTAAACCAGTGTGTTTGTGCTTGTGCCACTAGGCTACAGCATAATAGAAGGATCAGTGTTTGTGTATATTTCATCATGATGCTATTTTGATTTGTGTGGAAAGAAAAAAAGCCTAGAAGAATCTGTTTTACACATATCCTCCGAGGCTTTTGTATTATGTTATTGTTTGCTTAGTCGATCATATCAAAGCCAGTATAAGGAATCAACGCTTTCGGAATGCGGATACCCTCTGGTGTTTGATGGTTCTCTAAAAGAGCAGCTACGATACGTGGCAAAGCAAGTGCACTACCATTTAATGTATGGCAAAGTTGCATTTTCTTGTCAGCATCACGGTAACGACATTTTAGACGATTGGCTTGGTAGCTTTCGAAGTTCGAAACCGAGCTAACCTCTAACCAACGCTCTTGTGCAGCAGAGTATACTTCAAAATCGAACGTTAAAGCCGATGTGAAGCTTACATCACCACCACATAGACGAAGAATACGCCAAGGAAGTTCTAGCTTTTCGATCAATGTTTGTACATAGTCTACCATCTCTTGTAGTGATTCGTACGAATGTTCAGCTTTGTCGATACGTACAATCTCAACTTTATCGAATTGGTGTAGGCGATTCAATCCACGTACATCTTTACCATACGATCCAGCTTCTCTACGGAAACAAGCCGAGTAGGCCGTGTTTTTGATCGGAAGGTCTTGCTCGTTTAAGATTACATCGCGGTACATGTTTGTTACAGGTACTTCGGCTGTTGGTATCAAGTACAGATCATCCAATGTAGAGTGATACATTTGTCCCTCTTTGTCTGGTAATTGTCCTGTTCCGTAACCCGAATCAGCATTTACCATATAAGGAGGTTGTACTTCAAGATAACCAGCTTCGCGTGCATTATCTAAGAAGAAGTTTACTAAAGCACGTTGTAAACGCGCTCCTTTACCTTTGTACACAGGAAATCCAGCTCCAGTAATTTTTACGCCTAATTCAAAATCAATTAGATCATATTTTTTAGCTAGATCCCAGTGAGGTACAGCATCTGCATGCAGGGTAGGAAACTCTCCGCCTGTTTTTTCGCATACGTTATCTTCTGCAACACGTCCTTCTGGTACCGATTCGTGAGGTACGTTTGGAATTAAAACTAAGAGGTCACGCAATTCAGTTTCAGCATTTTTCAGCGTCTCTTCTAGCGATTTGTTCCCCTCTTTCATTGTTGCAACTTTAGCACGAGCGGCTTCAGCCTCCTCTTTTTGTCCACCTTTCATTAGCATACCAATGCTTTTTGATAGGGTGTTTAGTTCGGCTAGGTTAGCATCCAAAATATTTTGTGTGCCACGTCTTGTTTTGTCTACCTCGATGATACGATCAATGAGTGCTGTAGCATCGAAATGCTTTTTAGTTAACCGTTTGATAATATCCTCACGGTTCTCTGTGATAACTTTAAGCGTCAACATATTTCTTCTATGTTTATTTTGTATTGTATAATTTCTCTTGTCGATTAAATAAGTTGCAAATGTACGTAGAAATATCAAAAGATAACATCTGCATGGCTGAAAAAAGCGATAAATCTATCGAATTCGCCCACCTGTAATCCAACTTCTCAGGTAATAGGGTTCGCTCAGGCTGCTAACCATTACTCCTCGAGAGGTGCTGGTATGTACAAAGGACCCATTTTTGAGGTAGATACCTACATGGTTTGGTATCTTTTTGCGTCCTTTTCCTGTACGGAAGAAAACTAAATCGCCCTCTTCTAAGTTACCACGTCTTATTTTGCGGCAATTGTATTTAAGCATATCTGCGGAGTTGCGTTTAAGCTTTCGCCCATATACGCGTTTTTGGATGATCGATACAAAACCAGAACAATCAACGCCTCGTTTGGTGTTTCCTCCCATGCGGTGTGGAACGCCAATCCACTCGGCAGCTTCGGCATATAGATAGCGGTAGTCGTTTTTCGTAACCTTGATACCGAGTTTTTTTGATAGGGTTTGTGGACTGGGAGTTCCTTTTAGATACTGATTTTTAGAACTTCCACAGCTGCACAATAGGAGGAGTGCAAGGAGTGCAACAAGGCTGGATATGTAGCGTAGCTGATGTGTCATTTGTTTTTTTGTTTTAATGTGTAAAAGATGAATAATTAAGAAATTCAAAGATAAATGTTTACGATTGATTTTAGTCTATGGATTGACTAAAAAAGGTTTTGATGGCTTATTTTGCTCGGATTAAAACCTTCGATTGTATTTTAATACATAAATCCGCATCCTTTTTTAGTGCCGCTGTAAAACAAAATTGGACATCTTTAATATATTATATATATTTGTAGAATATAATTGAAATACACACATACATTTACATGCTAAAGAAAACAGAACGTTTAGAACTTGTTGATGCAATAAGAGGTTTTGCCCTACTTGCAATTGTTTTATTACATAATTTGGAGCATTTTAATCTATACTTCGTTCCTGAAGGGTTACCTCAATGGTTAAGATCGTTAGATGGTACGGTTTGGAATGCGAGTTTTTTTATAATGGGAGGAAAAGCGTTTGCAACATTTGCAATGCTCTTTGGTTTTAGTTTCTTTATTCAAATGAATAATGCAGCAGAGAAAGGGATTGATTTTCGTGGGCGTTTTGCTTGGCGGATGGTTGTATTAATCTTGTTTGCCGAACTGCACTCATTGTTTTACAATGGAGATATACTGCTGCTATATGCTTGCATAGGACTTATGTTGATTCCTTTTACAAAAGCATCAAATAAAACGCTTTTGGGTATAGGTATATTTTTAATACTTCAACCTTTTGAGTGGGGACGCTTGATATATGCCTCGCTAAATCCTGATTATGTAGTGCCACCAAATTGGAATGATTCGTTTTATGGTCCAATGATACATGCAATGAAAAATGGCTCATTCTTAGAAATGCTAAAATCAAATATAACAGAAGGGCAGCTATGGAATAACTTGTGGCAGATTGAGAGTGGACGTTTATTTCAAGTTCCAGCACTCTTTATGTTCGGTACGTTACTAGGGCGTATGCAATACTTTGTCAAGTCTGATGCGTCAATTCTGTTTTGGAAAAAGATATTACTATTCGGCAGTATCATATTTATACCATTGAATGCACTAAAAACAAATATTCCTCCGATGATAGAGAATAAGTCGATTCTAACACCATTTAATATAGCGATTCCTTCGTTGGAGAACTTTGTTATGATGTTTATTTTTGTGGCAGCCTTTTCGCTATTGTGGTTTCATAAAGGTAATGGATATAAGCTGCAACGTTTTATTATTCCATACGGCAGAATGAGTTTGACTAATTACATGACTCAGTCTGTTGTAGGTTGCTTTATATATCTAAACTACGGACTTAATTTATATAAAACAACAGGCGCTACAGCTTGTGTATTGATAGGGCTTGGCATCTTTGTAGTACAATTATTATTCAGTACTTGGTGGTTAAAGCGATATAAGCAAGGACCATTTGAATATGTATGGAAGAAACTTACATTCATTAATAGTAAAAGAGCGTAACGCAAGTAATTACAAAATAAAGCTTACAATATAAAACCCCCTTTACTCTTACGCCTAAATATTTAGGAATAGAATAAAGGGGGTTTTTATATTATGATTGTCAGGATACTGTAGCTTAAATTTTAGCCAGTCCTCCCTCTGAAGTCTCTTTATATAAACTTGGAAGATCGTTACCTGTTTGTCTCATCACCTCTACAACTTGATCAAAACTTACACGGTGTCTACCATCCGAGAAGGTAGAGAATGTATTGGCATCCAAAGCACGAGCAGCAGCAAAAGCATTACGTTCGATGCATGGTATTTGTACCAATCCACATACAGGGTCGCAGGTTAAGCCTAAGTGATGCTCTAATCCCATCTCTGCGGCATATTCAATTTGTGCAGCTGTACCACCAAATAGTTGACATGCAGCAGCAGCAGCCATCGCACAAGCAACGCCTACTTCTCCTTGACAGCCTACTTCGGCTCCCGAAATGGATGCATTTGTACGCACAATATTACCAAAAAGCCCTGCCGTTGCTAATGAACGAAGGATGCGAGACTCTGTAAACTCACGTGTTTCGCGTAAATGATATAGTACAGATGGTATTACACCACACGAACCGCAGGTAGGTGCCGTTACAATTTGCCCACCACATGCGTTTTCTTCAGATACAGCTAAGGCATAAGCATATACTAAACCTCTACTACGCATGGCATTACTATATCCTTTTGCACGGATTAAATAGTTGCAAGCCTTACGTCGCAAGCCTAAACCTCCAGGTATAATCCCTTCTGTTTCTAGCCCATTGCGAATAGATGTTTCCATTGCATGCCAAATTTCGCGTAGGTAATCCCATATTTCGGGACCTTCGCATTGCTCGACATACTCCCAATATGAAGATCCTGTGGTTTCGCACCACGTTTGGATCTCTTTGATCGTTTCCATCTCATATACTGAATTTGTTTTGGATTCGTCAAACTCTTCGTTTGCTAACGATCCACCACCTACGCTGTAGATAGTCCATTCGTCAATGAGTTGGTCTTGGTCATCAAAAGCTTTGTATAACAATCCATTGGAATGAAATGGTAAAAATATTTTAGGTTCCCAAACCAAGGTGGTTGGCGCGTGAGGAGACAATATTTCAAGAATTGTAGCATCCGTCATATGTCCTTTTCCTGTAGCGGCTAAACTTCCATATAGTGTTACCTCCATGCGTGCAGCTATAGGATTACGGGCTAAAAACATTTTTGATGCTCTTAGTGGTCCCATTGTATGGCTACTTGATGGACCATGTCCAATGCGATATATTTGTCTAATTGATTCCATTCTTATGTTTATCGATAATTTGTCGCTCAGAAAAAAAAGGCCGTCCATTAAAACAAATTAAGAACGGCCTTTATCTATACTATGTTGTAAAAACTAATTATAATGGGTGATATTCAACAAAGGCTTCAATTGCTTCGTAAGATGCAAGTCCAAGGTCTTTGTATAGTTCTGCAGTTGCATGATTACGATCTTCGGCACGTTGCCAGAATAAACGTTCGTCATCACCTAAGAAAGGTGCGCTTTCCATCTGCGATTGGTGCTTAAGAATAGCGTTACGCTTTAAACGAACCTCTTCAGGACTCATTGGTACAGCCATTTCGATATCATCAATAGCCCACTCAGCCCATGCTCCACGATACATCCAGAAACGACAGCCTTTTAGCCATGCTTCGTTTTTGCATTCGTCTACAGCTGCCAAGATTGCATCTAAACAAACTTTGTGCGTTCCGTGTGGGTCTGCTAAGTCTCCAGCTACAAATACTTGATCAGGATTTATGGTGTTAAGAATCTCTTTTACGATAAGCATATCTGCCTCACCTAGATCGTTCTTTTTCACAAGACCTGTTTCGTAGAATGGTAAATCAAGGAAGTGTACATGATCGTCTTTCACTCCCATGAAACGACAAGCAGTACGTGCTTCTTCACGACGGATTGTTCCTTTCATGAAAAGAACATCACTTCTTTCAGGCTCGCCTTCTACTTTTTCGTGTAATAAGAAATGTTTGATTTCGTCTGCTTTTTTAGCAATCTCATCACTTCCTGTTCCATATTGATCGCATACATTACGTAGGTAAGAAACGTAACGAATTACCTCTTCGTCTCCTACAGCAATGTTACCCGATGTTTCGTAGCATACGTGTACATCGTGATTTTGCTCAATCAAGCGACGTAGTGTTCCTCCCATTGAGATAACATCATCATCAGGGTGTGGACTAAATACAATCACCTTTTTAGGGAATGGATTAGCGCGCTCTGGACGATTTGTATCATCAGCATTAGGTTTTCCACCTGGCCATCCAGTGATGGTGTGCTGAATATCGTTAAATATTTTGATGTTTACGTTGTAAGCAGAACCGTAAAGGGCTAATAATTCACCCAATCCATGCTCACTGTAATCTTTATTTGTTAATTTCAAGATTGGTTTTTTAGTAACCATACACAACCAAGCAATTGCACGGCGGATTAGTTTGTTGTCCCAATCACAGTTTGTTACTAACCAAGGATGAGAAATGCGTGTTAAAGATGATGCAGCTCCAAGATTCAAAAATACGTGTGCATTAGCATGCAGTTGTAAGTAAGTAGCTGGCATTGCATCGCTCATTTTACCCTCAATAGTTTTAAGGATCATAGCCGCTTTGTCGTCTCCCCAAGCCATCAATACAACTTTTTTTGCTTTCATAATGGTCGAAACTCCCATTGTAATAGCGCTTGTTGGTACTGATTCTGAAGCAGAAAAACTTGTAGCCGCCTCTTTACGAGATGCAGCATCTAGTAAAACTAAACGTGTAGAAGCATTGATTGAAGATCCTGGTGTATTGAAACCAATATTTCCAGAAAAACCAATACCAAGAATCATATAATCAATTCCGCCTTTAGCTTCAATGATATTTTCGTACGCTTTGCAGAAGTTATAAATCTCCTCTTTCGCCATCATTGGGTTTGGAGAGTAGATGTTTTCAGCAAGGATATCTACGTGATCTAAAAACATTTTCTTTTGACAAGCTAAGCTTCCAAAGTTCAATGATACCAATGGATAGAATTCGTACGTATTGAAAAATACGACATTACTAAAGCTCAATCCTTCTTCTTTGTGTTTGCGAACAAGTTCACATAAAACAGGTAAAGGAGAGTTTCCTCCAGCTACAGCAAATACAAAAAGCTCACCATTGGCTTGCTTTTCTTTAATTTGAGCAGCAATTTCATTTGCAACAATTAAAGAAGCTTCATCAATTGTTTCAAAGATATTTGTTGGAATGTTTTCAAAACGTGCCAATGCTGATTGCTCATAAGCATTTTCGGGACGATAATAACGAGCAGGAATGTGCGTTAGCACAATCTGAGAACTCATGTCTGTTTTCATCTTATTTTGATTTAAATTTTTATTAAGCTACAAAGGTAAAGATTTTTTATTCTTTTCAGCTTGAATTCGAACTGTTTTATACATTAATTTCTTCTAATTCTATCGTTAGTTCGGTCCATTTATCCATTTGCTCTGCCAGCTCCTTTTTTAGATTCGAATATTCACTGTAAAGGGATGCATCTGAAGCACCCTCAACGGTTGCCAGTTGCTCTTCTATTGCGGTTATTTTCGTTTCTGTTGTTTCTATAGTTCGCTCAGTATCGGTGATTGATTTTTCGATTTTCTTAATTTGTCTGCTTAGCTCTTTACTGGCTTCGTAAGATAATTTATTTTGTGAAGGAGCTGCTAGTTCACCATCGCTGCCTGCTTCGTTTTTAGTAGCTTGTTCTAGCTCTTTGAGGCTGTCTAGTTTTTTGTTTTGTAAGAATTGATAGATACCCCCTAGGTGTTCTTTTACACGCTGGTTGCCGAATTCGTACACTTTATCTACTAAGCCATCTAAGAATTCACGGTCGTGAGAAACTACAATAACTGTTCCTTCAAACTCTTTCAATGCCTCTTTCAATACATCTTTAGATCGCATATCGAGGTGATTTGTTGGCTCATCTAATATAAGTAGATTCACAGGCTCTAGTAGAAGTCTGATCATAGCCAAACGGCTGCGCTCTCCACCCGAAAGCACTTTCACTTTCTTATCAGAGGCTTCGCCACCAAACATAAAAGCACCTAAGAGTTCACGGATTTTTAAGCGAATGTCGCCCTGAGCAACATAGTCTATTGTTTCAAATACAGTAAAATCTTCTCTTAATAATTGTGCTTGGTTCTGTGCAAAGTAGCCAATCTTAACATTATGTCCAAGTTGTAGTTTGCCGCCAAACTCGATATCACTCATTATACATTTAACTAAGGTAGATTTACCTTCGCCATTCTTTCCTACAAAAGCAACCTTTTCGCCTCTGTTGATTGTGAGTGTGGCGTGTTCAAAGATAACATGGTCTCCGTAAGCTTTGGATACCTCTTCGGCTATAACAGGATATGAGCCAGATCGAGGAGCCGGAGGGAATTTGAGGTTTAGCATGGCTGTATCTACCTCGTCAATCTCTACACGGTCAATCTTTTCCATCTGTTTGATGCGCGATTGTACCTGAATAGATTTTGTAGCTTGGTATCTAAAGCGTTCGATGAAAGCCTCTGTATCTTGCAGTTTCTTTTGTTGATTCTCAAATGCTCTGGTCTGTTGTTCGCGGCGCTCTTCGCGCAATACTACATATTTAGAGTAGTTTACTTTATAATCAAAGATACGTCCTACCGATATTTCGATTGTTCTAAACGTAGTTGCATCAATAAAAGCCCTATCGTGAGAGACTAATATAACAGCATTGGCGCGGGTAGACAGAAAGTTCTCTAACCATTGGATCGACTCAATATCCAAGTGATTCGTAGGCTCATCCAGTAATAAGATGTCGGGGCGACGTAGTAGTAACTTCGCCAACTCAATCCGCATGCGCCATCCACCACTAAACTCAGAGGTGAGGCGTTCGAAATCGCTACGTAAAAAACCGAGCCCCATCAGTGTGCGCTCTAGTTCTGCTTGGTAATTGTTACCGCCCAGCATCATAAAATGTTCGGTTAGGTGTGTTACCTTATCAATAATTGCGTGATATGCCTCTGTTTCGTAGTCGGTACGTTCAGCGAGTGCAAGATTTAATTTATCGATCTGAATCTCGATGTCGTGTAAATGACTGAAAGCAAGTTCAGCCTCTTGGCGTACTGTATTTACATCCTTTAGTACCATTTGCTGTGGCAAATAACCGATGGTTAAATCTTTAGGTATGCTTACATTACCTTGTGTAGGTGAAAGCAAACCTGCAAATATTTTAAGTAGCGTAGATTTTCCAGCTCCATTTTTACCCACCAATGCGATGCGGTCTTTTTTATTGACCACAAACGACACATCATCAAATAGCGTAAATCCTCCAAATTCGACAGTAAGTCCTTCTACAGATATCATAAACTCTTAGTATTTCATTTTAAGTAGGCAAACTTACAAACAATAACTTATTCAAAAGAACTTTTTGCTAATATTTTAATCCCCATTTATTAGATTATTCATATCTTCGCACTGTAATATTAATTATTTAAATTTTGAATATGAAAAAGAAAAGCTTTACAGCTCTGCTTTGCATGGTATTAGGTAGCAGTTTCTTGTTTACATCGTGTATTGGTTCTTTTAGTCTTTCAAATAAGCTTTTGTCGTGGAATAAGACTATTGACAGCAAATTTGTAAACGAACTTGTATTTATAGCTTTTTGCATTGTTCCAGTTTACGAAATCTCTTTACTTGCTGATGTTCTTGTTCTTAATTCAATAGAGTTTTGGTCAGGAGATAATCCTGTAGCAGATGCAGGTACAGTGAAAAACATTGAAACAAAAGACGGTATTTATACTGTAGAAACAAAAACAGATGGTTATCACATCGAAAAAGAGGGCGAAGCGGCTTCTTTAGACCTTGTGTTTGACAAAGCGGATAAAAGCTGGAGCGTAGATGCTGCTGGTGAATCAGTGAAGGTAATGAAATTTACTGAAAACGACGAAGTAGTGATGTTTCTTCCAAATGGCGAAGAGATGAATGTAGCACTTGACCAAGCAGGTCTTTTTGCATTCCGTCAAGTTGCAGAAAACTATGCGCTATACGCTGCACGTTAAATATTTAATCAATAGAGATTAAATAGG
>CAMQTD010000074.1 GCA_947036995.1 uncultured Parabacteroides sp. | reverse complement strand
AGATATGTCCGATTCCTGCATTGTACGATCCTAAGGTAAACTTAATTTTCTCCTCAGGGTCTGTAATTCTAGCAAATCCCTTTCTGAATCGGCGTAGACACTCTACGGAAGTTTTGATTCCTACCTCGGGGTCTTTCAGCTCTTCAGGTGATACGCCTAATCCTTTCGCTGTATTTGGCATAATTCCCATCAACCCTTCCGCCCCAGCCCACGAGATAACATTGGGGTTAAAGCGCGACTCTTGATAAGCAATGGCGGCAAGTAGTTGCCAATCCCAACCGATTATGGTTGCATATTTCTTAAATAATGAGTCGTACGGAGAAATTACGCCATTAACAACAATGGAGTTTTTGATCGGAGGAGGATTTTTACTCAATTCATAATAACGTTTGGCGATGGATCGGTATGCTAGTCGGGTCGATTTCTTTTCGATCCATTTATTGATCGCATTCGCTAGTGCAGGGGAATCTTTTCTGACA
The DNA here is from genome assembly GCA_947036995.1 of uncultured Parabacteroides sp. GTDB lineage: Bacteria > Bacteroidota > Bacteroidia > Bacteroidales > Tannerellaceae > CAMQTD01. Next base: position 12,990 of record CAMQTD010000074.1, on the reverse strand, counting down.
GCCCACGATGAGCGTTGGGGGAAACTGACTTGCAACGAAACGTTTATGTTTTTGAAGTATGTTCGGTTCATCTTTGCCGTTTTGTCGTCGCTTATGGTGTAGGGTATTTCGCCCAATGAGACCATCTCAATCAAGTCTTCAGTTGTTATAGTATCTTTGAGTATATCGTGTATTTTTATTCCACCACCGAGTTCGAGGTTTAGATTTTCGAGCCGTTCACGGTACTTAGTTCCGTGTTTTACGTGTATATCCTTGCCTATAAGTTCTGTTACATCTTTCAATACACTCTTTTTTGGTGAAGAGCGTTGCACGAGTACTTGACTCGAGGTCTCTTCGCGTCCGCAAAAGATGAGTTCGTTTTTAAGTTGATTGGTTACAGCGATTGGGTATGCGATGATATCACCTTCACCGTTTTCGAGCATTTCGGTTAGGCGTGTTACATTTTCGGCTACTACAATTTTTAGTTTTAATCCTTCTGATTGGGCAAAGGCTTTGATTAGATCATAGTCGTATCCCATAGGCATCATTTTATATTTGAAGTAGGAGGTTGAGCTATAAAGCGTGATGGCTCTGATTTCGCCTTTCTCTTTTAGTTGCGTTAAATCTACTGTGTCGGAGATGGCGATTGTTGATACTGGCGCCTTTTTGGGGTTTGAGCAAAAACTATTGAGGAGTGCATAGGTGATAAGGAAGGAAGCCAATAGTTTAATAAATTTCCGAAGGCTACTATTTTGTGATTGCATATATATAATGTTTGATGCGTAATATAAGCGGATACATCGGTCAAAAGTAAAAATAAATCGCGTGACTTAATCTATTCATTATGAATATTTAAGTCACGCGATTCTATTTGAGTGTAGAATTTATCTTTTTTCTAACAAAACAACATTTTCTACATGATGTGTGTGTGGGAACATATCTACTGGCTGTACTTTAATTACATCGTACTTAGCAGCAAGCAGACTAAGGTCTCTGGCTTGTGTTGCAGGATTACAACTTACATATACAATCTTTTGAGCCTCGGCAAATAAGATAGCGTTGATTACATCGTCGTGCATACCTGCGCGGGGTGGATCGGTGATGATTACATCTGGTCTTCCGTGTTGGTTGATGAACTCCTGTGTCAAGATATCTTTCATATCACCTGCATAAAAGAGTGTATTCTCAATCTTATTGTTTGCAGAGTTTACTTTTGCATCTTCGATTGCTTCAGGTACATATTCAATACCGATTACTTTTTTAGCTGAGCGTGATACGAAGTTGGCAATTGTACCTGTACCTGTATATAAATCGTATACGAGTTCGCTGCCTGTAAGCCCTGCAAATTCGCGTGTAATCTTATATAGGTTGTATGCTTGATCGCTGTTGGTTTGGTAGAACGATTTAGGACCGATCTTGAATTTCAATCCCTCCATCTCCTCTTCGATATAGTCTTTACCATTGTAAACAACTACATTTTGGTCGGTGATCGTGTCGTTGCATTTTTCGTTTACGATATAAAGCATCGAGGTGATTTCAGGGAATGTTGCAGTTAAGTGCGCCATTAATTTCTCGATTTGCTCTTCTTCGTTTTTGTAAAATATAACGATAAGCATGTTTTCGCCAGTCGAAGAGGTGCGGATGATGATGTTACGCATCAATCCTGTCTGCTTGCGGATGTCGAAAAATTCGTAACCTTCGTTCGAGATACAAAATTCGCGAATGTCTAAACGAATACGGTTTGATAGGTCGTTCTGTAACCAACATTTGTTGATGTCTAATACCTTGTCAAACAATCCAGGGATATGAAATCCTAGCGCATCCATGCATGGAAACGATTCGTCCGAATTAATTTGTTCAAGCGTAAGCCATTTCTTGTTAGAGAACGTAAATTCAAGTTTATTTCTATAATAAGTGGTTTTTGCTGAACCAAGGATTGGGAATGTCTCCTTTGCTTCAATCTTACCGATGCGTGTAAGGCTATCCATAACTTGCTGTTGCTTATACTTAAGCTGCTCGTCGTATGGGATATGTTGCCATTTACAACCACCACAGGTTCCGAAGTGTTCACAAAATGGAACTGCTCTTTTGTCTGAGTATTCGTGGAAGTGAATTGCTTTACCTTCAGCATAACTACTTTTTTTGCGTGTGATTTGGATATCAACCACATCTCCTGGAGCAACAAAAGGGATAAAGATCACTTTGTCGTCTACCTTTGCAATAGCCTTGCCTTCGGCTGCTATATCTGTAATTGTTACCTTCTCGTGGATAGGTAACGGTTTCTTGTTCTTAGCCAATGTAATAAGTTTTAAAATTTCGCCACGCAAATATACATATTTAACCAATACAAAGAACTATAGATGGTTTAAAAACATACAAAAATAATGACGAATTAATGTACTAACTTGATGTAAATAGGCTATTTTTGTGAATATAGAAAAGCTAAAAGAGTAAAAAAAGAATTAAAAACAATTTATACTATTAAGTGAATATGGAAAATAAAAGAGTCTATACATTTGGAAATGGTCAAGCAGAAGGCAAAGCCGAGATGCGAAATTTGTTAGGAGGAAAAGGTGCTAACCTTGCAGAGATGAATCTTATCGGTGTGCCGGTACCTCCAGGTTTTACTGTTACTACGGCTGTTTGCAATGAATATTATACAGAGGGAAAAGAAAACGTAGTCGCACTGCTTAAAGCTGACGTAGAGCGTGCAATGAGTCAAGTAGAGTGCTTGATGAAGTCAAGTTTTGGAAGTACCGACAACCCACTCTTAGTTTCTGTACGTTCGGGTGCACGCGCTTCGATGCCAGGTATGATGGATACGATTTTGAATCTCGGATTAAATGATGAGGTGGTAGAGGGGTTGGTTCAAAAAACAGGGAATCCACGCTTTGTATGGGATTCGTACCGTCGCTTTATACAAATGTATGGTGGTGTGGTATTGGGCATGAAATCACTAAATAAAGAGGATGAAGATCCTTTTGAAATTATTATAGATGAAATAAAAGAGGCTAGAGGTGTTGCATTAGATAATCAACTCGAAGTATCAGACCTTCAATCGATGGTTAAGCGTTTCAAAGCAGCCGTTAAAGAACAAACAGGACACGATTTCCCCGTTTCTGCCTACGAGCAGCTTTGGGGTGCGATCTGCTCTGTGTTTGATTCGTGGATGAATGAGCGTGCTATCTTGTACCGCAAAATGGAGGGTATACCTGCCGAATGGGGTACAGCGGTTACAATACAAGCCATGGTATTTGGTAATATGGGTGATACATCGGCAACGGGTGTATGCTTTTCGCGTGATGCAGGTAGTGGCGAAGATCAATTCAATGGCGAATACCTTATTAATGCACAAGGAGAAGATGTAGTAGCAGGTACACGTACGCCACAGCAGATTACACGCATCGGTTCAGAACGTTGGGCGCAACTGGCTGGTGTTTCTGAAGAGGTTCGTGTACGCGATTACCCTTCGATGGAAGAGGCGATGCCTTCAATATATAATGAGTTAGATGCAATACAAACCAAACTTGAAAATCACTACCGTGATATGCAGGATATGGAATTTACCGTACAAGAGGGTAAACTCTGGTTCTTACAAACTCGTAACGCTAAACGTACAGGTGCTGCCATGGTAAAAGTGGGGATGGACCTATTACGCCAAGGCATGATAACAGAGCAAGAGCTTATTTTATGCATTGATGCCAATAAATTAGATGAATTATTGCACCCAATTTTTGATCCAAAGGCACTTAAACAGGCAACCGTTATAGCGAAAGGTCTTCCAGCTTCGCCAGGTGCAGCTACAGGTCAAATCGTATTTTTTGCAGACGATGCAGCAGCATGGCACGAAGCGGGCAAAAAGATTATTCTCGTACGTGTAGAGACCTCTCCCGAAGATCTTGCAGGAATGGCAGCAGCCGAAGGTATCCTAACAGCGCGTGGAGGAATGACTTCGCATGCAGCCGTAGTAGCCCGAGGAATGGGTAAGTGTTGTGTTTCAGGTGCAGGATTACTCAATATAGATTATCGTGCTCGCACACTCAAAATAGGCGATTTATTGCTTAAAGAGGGAGACTTCATCTCGCTGAATGGTTCCACGGGTGCTGTTTACCAAGAAAAGGTAGAAACAAAAGAGGCTGAACTAGACAACGATTTTGCTGAATTGATGGATATAGCCGAGAAATATACCGTTCTTCAAGTCCGTGCCAATGCCGATACACCACACGATGCCGCAGTAGCTCGTTCGTTTGGAGCTGTAGGAATAGGACTTTGTCGCACAGAGCATATGTTTTTTGATGGAGAGAAGATCAAAGCAATGCGCGAAATGATTCTGGCCGAAAATGTTGAAGGTCGTATTCAGGCATTAAGCAAAATATTACCTTATCAGAAAGATGACTTCAAAGAGATCTTTAGAACCATGCACGACTGTCCGGTAACGATTCGTTTACTAGATCCACCTTTGCATGAGTTTGTTCCACACGATTTAAAAGGACAAGAGGAGATGGCAGTAATGATGGGTATTACCGTTCAAGATATTCAGCGTCGTGTAGAATCGCTGTGCGAACACAATCCGATGCTAGGGCATAGAGGTTGTCGCCTTGGAAACACCTATCCCGAAATTACAGAGATGCAAACACGTGCTATTATTAGTGCAGCGCTCGAACTACAAGCTGAGGGTGTGTGTGTATTGCCCGAAATCATGGTTCCACTAACAGGTATTTTATACGAGTTCAGTGAGCAAGAAACTATTATTCGTAACACTGCGCAACAGCTTTTCGACGAATACGGTACTACAATAGATTTTAAAGTGGGTAGTATGATCGAAATTCCACGTGCAGCGCTAACAGCAGATCGGATCGCTTCTAAAGCAGAATTTTTCTCTTTCGGAACAAATGATTTAACCCAGATGACGTTTGGATATTCACGCGATGATATCGCCTCGTTCTTACCTGTGTACTTAGAAAAGAAAATTCTAAAGGTAGATCCATTCCAAGTGTTAGACCAAAATGGTGTAGGTCAGCTCGTACGTATGGCAACAGAAAAAGGACGCTCTATCCGTCCCGATTTAAAATGTGGTATCTGTGGCGAACATGGTGGCGAGCCTTCGTCAGTTAAATTCTGCCACAAGGTAGGATTGAACTATGTAAGTTGTTCTCCATTTAGAGTGCCTGTGGCACGTATCGCTGCGGCGCAAGCAGCATTGGAATAGGTATATTTTTAAAGAAAAAGGATCTAATTATCAGAGTGCTAAAAGGAAAGGGCTATTATAGAGCCCTTTCCTTTTCTTGTATATTGGGTTGTATTCCACACTAAATGTATAGGATATAGGCAAATGTTTACTAATTGTTTTCTAGATTGCCCTCCCAGAGATATAATTTATCTCGCAATTAATAATAAAATAGTTCTTCAAAAGTTTGGAAGTTTAAATTTAAACACATACTTTTGTCATGCAATCAAAAATGTAATCATTACAATATTAGAATGAAGATAGATATTAAAGATAGACTTTTGAGTTTTGGAATAAAACCATCCTTACAACGGATGGCAATTCTAGATTACCTGCTAATGAATGCAACGCATCCAACGGCAGATACGATCTTCAATGATCTATATCCAAGCATACCGACACTCTCAAAGACAACGGTTTATAATACGTTGAAACTTTTAGAAGAGCAAGGCGTAATTATTAGTATCAATATTGACGAAAAGAATGTGAGATACGACGGAGACCTCTCTGATCACGCACATTTTAAGTGTAAAGGATGTGGATGCATCTACGATTTACCTTTAGAGACAAGGGAGAATATACACGTTTCGGGTGTTGGAACATTGATTATTACTGAATGTCAAATATACTACAAGGGATATTGCGCTCCTTGTTATGAAATGATTCAGAATTAGATAGATTATTATTAACAATTAATGAAATACAAACAATAAAAAATTAACACAATGAAAAAGAAATTTATTTGCACAGTATGTGGTTATGTTCATGAAGGTGATGAGGCTCCAGAAATTTGTCCACTTTGCAAACAACCAAAAAACAAATTTAAAGAATTAGTAGAAACTGAAGGTGCACTTCAATTTTGTGATGAGCATGTACTTGGCGTAGCTAAAGGTGCAGACCCAGTATTACTAGAAGGCCTAAATGCACACTTTAATGGCGAGTGTACAGAAGTAGGTATGTATCTAGCAATGAGTCGTCAGGCTGATCGCGAAGGTTACCCAGAGGTAGCAGAAGCATTCAAGCGTTATGCATGGGAAGAGGCAGAACATGCTGCTAAATTTGCAGAACTTTTAGGTGACTGCGTTTGGGATACAAAAACAAACTTGAAGAAACGTATGGAAGCTGAAGCTGGTGCATGCGAAGACAAGAAACGTATCGCAACATTAGCAAAACAATTAAATCACGATGCAATTCACGATACTGTACACGAAATGTGTAAAGACGAAGCACGTCACGGTAAAGGTTTTGAAGGATTATATAATCGTTATTTCAAGTAATTAGGTTTTCTATTTTAGATTGCTGAAATTAGGTATCATAAGTAAGAGGTATTACTCCATATTGAAGGAGTAATACCTCTATTTTTTTGTTTAAAAACAACGATAAACAAGTATTTTACCTGATGTATATAGTGTGAAAGAGTCTCCAATAGCCTCATTCAATGTTGCTTGCCACCAATTAGTAAGTATTCTGTCTTGAATGGGATAGCGTAAATCTTTTACCGAAAGGGGCTTAGCCTCTAGTGAGAAAAGAGAAATCTGCTGACCTGCATATGTTTCAAAAATAGCAGACGACTCTACAGGCGTAAACGCCCCCTCGTCCGTAACCATAACAACTTCAACGAATGGCATGTATTCTGCTAGTAGGCTGATATTGGCTATTGTATGGTCTTCACGCTTGCCCGTAGCACCGAGTATGTAGATAATCTTTTTACCGTGCATAATACAATAGTGTATTGCCTTTGTTAAATCGTTTGTCTCTTGCTCTGTAACAGGTTCGATAATTGCTTGTAGAAGTGCTGCATTTTCAGGAGTGATAGAGTCTCCATCACCAACAACTGCAACAGGATATTTACCTGTATTGAGATACGCATTTACAGCACCATCGCAGCAGACCACAAAATCACTTTCCTGCAAAATAGCGCAGGGTAGGGGATGTGTTGGATAACTTCCATTTGCCAATACAACGGCAGCATCTTTTGTAAGAAGTGCTGCCCGAATTAAAGGATATGTTTTCATATTGAATCCGTTTGAGGTGTATGCTGAAGCATCGATTTCCACTTACGATAACCGAAAATAGCAATGACTGTATACAAGGCGTACAGTGCAGTAGTCGGGTATAGCTCTTTGTAGATAAATAAAAAACAACAAGCAATATCTACCACAATCCATACGAGCCACTGTTCAAGGTATTTTTTTGCAAGCATCCACATACCTATAACGCTTAGGGCGGTAATTGCTGCATCGGAATAAGGCACAGTACTATCAGTAAACTGTACCAATATCCACGCCATTACGGCAAATATGATGCATGCTATTGCCGCTAGTGGGGCGATGAGTTGCTTGGGTAGTGTCGTAATGGATCGTTCTACACTACTCTCTTTTTTCAATAACCACAACATAAAGCCATAAAATCCAGCCAATAGATAGTAGATATTGATTCCCATATCCGCATAAAGCCCAGCTTTATAAAATACATATATATAGATGAGTGGCATTACAATGCTTGCCACCCAAAGATATATACTCGCTTTATACTCAAAGTAGAGGTAGACGAGTCCGACCAATGCACCTGTTATTTCAATATAGTCCATTAAAATCTAAATGTAATGTTTGCCAATACGTTGGTTCCTGCTTGAGGGAAATAAGACATTTCATCGTGTCTCTCACCATCATTGATATATGAATAAACAAATCCGTTGCTCTCGTAAGTCGCATTGAATAGATTGTTTATCATAAGGTTCAGGCTGATTGCTTTTGTTCCTTTTAGTTGGAAGGTATAGCCTCCGCGTAGGTTGTTGACGAAATAACTATCCAATTCGCTGGCATCACGTCCGGTATTGTCTACATACTGTTTACCAACAAAGGTAGATTGTAGATTGGCATTCCATCCTTTATGCTCAAAAGAGAAGAGACTATTAAATGTTAAGTCTGGTGAGAATGATATTTTAGTAGAGCCGATATAGTTTTCGATTTTGTTGTAGTCCTCGTCATAAAGCACTTCGGTGTAATCTTTGATTCTGTTTTTGCTCAAGGTTAGGTTACCACTCCACTTTAGATTTTTTGTAATCTTAGCTCCTAGTTGAAACTCCATACCCATGCGGTAGCTATCGGGTACGTTTGCTGCTAGTGGCTCGCCGATATCATTTACTTCTCCTGTTAAGATTAATTGATCTTTATATTTCATGTAGTACAGATTTACGCCAGCAAGAAATGTACCGTTTGTAAATGTGTATCCAGCTTCGTAGTCCAAAAGCATTTCGGACGTAGGAGTTTCGCCAAACTTCGCATCCGTAAAGTTATTACGTGTAGGCTCTTTGTGTGCTACAGATACAGAGGCATAGGCTGTGTTATTGCGATTTATTTGATAGAATAGTCCTGCTTTAGGATTGAAGAAGTTGTATTTATTATTTACATTTATCTTCTGCATCTCGCCATCTCCTGTCCAATCCCAGTTGTCGTTTACTCCATTGATTTTGTAGTTGATGTGTCTGTATTGCATATCTGCATAGATATTTAATCCTTTGGCAACTTCGTAGTTTGCTTTGGCGTATATGTTTGCATCCAGTTTCTCAGAGCTGTTACGATAGTATTCGTGGTCGGGAGCTAGGTCGCCAATGTAATTTTTAACCCAAATCACACGTCCAAAGTGATCGCCACCATATTTGTTTACGCCACCACCAATCGAACTAGTTAATTTATCGCTTTGATGATTTAGTGAGAATACAGCGCCACCAAAATCATTCGTCATCTGTTTACGACGTATTAAGTTGCTTTTCTTGATTGTTTCTCCATTCAATTCAAAAGGATTCAATCCAAACTCTTTTAATGTTCGCTTGTTTTTATACTCTTGGTAATACCCTGCACCATCTGTGTAGTGAAATGTTACATTTAGATTCAGTGAGGGTGTGAATTGTTGCGTAAATAGCATTTGATAATTTGTTTGAGCGTAATTATCGTGCTGATCGTCATAAAATCCAACTACATTACCTGCTTCATCTTCGATCTCTCCACAAGAGTTATAACGTCTGTCACTCTCTAGTTTGTTTTCAGGCAAACCATTCCATGCATGGTAGGTCTTCTCTTTACCTCCAAAGGTGATAAACTTCACAATGGTATTGTTATTATAGTATCCAGCTTGAAAGAAGTAGGACTTTAAATCCGAAGATGCACGATCAATATATCCATCAGAACCAATATTTGAAAGACGTGCATCAAAAGCCCAATGCTCTTTAAGTAAACCAGTCCCAATCTTCACAGACTCTTTATGTGTATTGAACGATCCATAAGATCCAGATACCTCTCCATATGGAGTAGACGAAACAGAGGCTGTTTTCATATTAATACTTGCACCAAAAGCGCCAGCACCACTGGTAGACGAACCTACACCGCGCTGAATTTGTATATCTTCGAGAGAAGAGGCGAGGTCGGGCATGTTTACCCAAAATAGACTATGCGATTCTGCATCGTTCATCGGAACGCCGTTATTCGTAATATTGATACGTGTAGCATCTGTTCCACGTACACGAATTCCAGTATAACCAATGCCAGTACCTGCATCAGAGGTTGCAACTACCGAAGGTGTTTGCGTTAAAAGAAAAGGGATGTCTTGTGCGTAATTTTGTTTTCTAATCTCCTCTTTGCTGAGGTTACTAAATGCAATGGGTGTTTTTTTACTTGCACGTGTCGAAACTACTTGTACTTCTTGCAGTCTAACCATACTCAGGCTATCAACTTCTTGTGCTACAGACGAAAAACCGATCATCAACAGACCAGCTACCGCCATCAAATTCTTATTCATGTTTAATTTTTTAGAAAAGGGGTAACTTTTCTATCACATTCCTACGCCAGCATTATCTGGATCAGGTATATGGGTATGATCTCAGCCCGAAATATTTAGGCACCCCCCTTTTGTTAGTTCAAGTGCAAAGGTAGTTGTTTTTTAACAAGCAAGAGCGAATGTCAGATATTATTTAACCAATATCGCTACTAAACCTTCACTATATCATAAAAAAGTTCAATAAAAACAATACAAAATCCTGTATTTATAGATAGAAAGGCATACAATCCTTACCCTTTATTATTGATTTGGTTTATGGAGTATCTAGTAGCGATTCAGCTTTAACAGGACTTACCAGTCATAATATCTAATACAAGTTTGTCGGTCTCTTCCATACCGCGCGAACCTATTGCTGTAAGGTTGGCGATTGTTTGATCTACATCTTCGTCAATAATTCCTTCGGCAGCGGTTACTACTTTGTTTTCCATCGCCATCAAGGCGGATAGCATGGCGGTAGATACACCGCTAGATACTTTCATTGCACAGCTTGGCTTGGCTCCATCGCAGATCATTCCAGTAATATTACCAATCATATTTTTGATAGAGAATGCAAGTTGATCTTTGTTTCCACCCATTAAATAGGTGATGGCACAACTAGCACCTGTGGCAGCTACTACGCATCCACAAAGGGCAGATAATCTTCCGAGGTGTTGCTTTACGTAGATCACCATTAAATGACTGATGGTAAGTGCTCTGATTAATGCTTCTTCTGTTGCGTTAATATCTTCGGCAAAAGAGAGTACAGGTAGGGTGGCTGCAATGCCTTGGTTTCCACTGCCTGAGTTACTCATTACTTGAATCATAGCGCCATCCATTCGTGCATCGCATGCAGCAGCAGTGAGTGATAGCATGTGTGTGTAGGGTGTGTCTCCTAAGAACTTTTTTCCGTATTTGCCTAAAACAGTTTGTGCTACGGTGTGCCCATATTTTCCTTTAAGCGATTCGGTAGCGGCTGCCTTGTTAATTGTGGCTGTTTGTAGGATAAAGCGAAGTGATTCGGTAGGTGCCGACATCGAAAAGTTGTAGACCATATCGAAGCAAAGCGGTAGCGTTTGATTTGCTGTATCCGAATTTTTGCAGTTTGGAAGGTGGAAGGCTTCAAGTGTTTCGCCATTCTTCTCCACACAGGCAATGTGCGTATGCTCTTGACAGATAATTACGCGACTGGATTGGTTACCGTTCGAACAGCAAATTTCGACGTATAGTTTGTTTTCGGTCTCTTTATGTTGTGCAATATGTATTATTTTGTTTTCGATCAGTAGTTTTGCTTCGGCAAGGCTTTGCGGTGTTACATCTTTAAGTACCTCTAGTTCGTAGCTTGATTTACCAATCAACGCGCCCAGTGCAATGGCGATGGGTAGTCCCACCATGCCCGTGCCTGGTATGCCTACGCCCATCGCATTTTTAAGTACATTGGCACTTAGTAATACGTCTATTTTAGTGGGTGTTGAGCCTAATACTTCGGTTGCTTTGGCGGTTGCAAGTGCTACGGCTATCGGTTCGGTACATCCAATTGCTGGTACTACTTCTTGCTTAATCAACGAAATAATTGAGTTGATAGTATCTTGATCCATAGATTTATTTGTGTTTGATTAATTATTCGGATATGGTAGACGGAATGCGAAAGATTCGGGATACGCTACTGCTATTGTATAGCACTACGTTTTCTTCTTCTTCTTTTACAATTTCATTTATAAAGTAGAGTTTGCAGTCTATTGAATCTTGAACGGATCCTGATCGTTTTATCTGTTCGGTTAGCGGAGCAAGACTCAATGCTTGTGTAACTGATTGGTTACGTGCTTCGAGTAGTGGGGTTTCGCTTATGTTTTCAGACAAGAGGTATAGTAGGTATGTTGTATCTTGCTCCGACACTTCGATACTATCAATGTTGAAAAAAAGATTGTAGTTAAGTTCTTCTAACTCGGGTGCTAGGGATTCTGTTTCGACAAATAGGGTTTGATCTATCTGTGTGATGGGGGTGATGGATTCGATTGTGCGTTCGCCAACTCTTCCGAGTAGTCCGTTCGATGCTGTAATGGGTGTTGCTACTACGGCTGGTAACAGTGTTACGTTTGATAGACGTGCTATGGTGTAGGGGGCGTTCGGGGTTTGTTGATCGAAGCTGATTTTAAAATCAAAAAGATAGCTGCCTCCTGTGGTCCATTCATTGGGGCTGGCTGGAGTAGTTAGGTTTCCGAGTCCCCAGCTTTGCATGTATTGCTCGTTGCTCGTTTTATTTTCTTTTACAATACCTACGCTCCAACCTACTTGGTCGGCATCGTCGCTGTAATCGCAGGCGAAAAGGCTTGCTAATAGGGTGCATGCAACGAATAGGGTGCAATTTTTAAATTGATTCATTTTGGATATGATACTTTTATATTAATATACTCAACAAAAGTAACAAAAAAAACAGAAAAAATAAGGCGATTAAGAGAATAGTTCCTCTTAATCGCCTTGCTTTATGTTTTGAAATTGGTTGGGATATGCTGATTATTTTTCAACTTCAACAGGAAGATAAATTGTTTGAACTACAGTTTCTCCCCACTCAACAGGGTCTTTGCCTTCTTCAGTAGTAAGTTTATTGATGTATTTGAGTTTGAATTGTAAGGTGGTAGATGTGCTACCTGATGTTGCTTCAGATTTAGCTTGTTCAACCAATCTTGCAATGTCAAAAGCTAAATATTCAAAAGTAGATTCCTCAGCATCCGCCACTGTTCCAGTTCTGGCTGCAGTAAATAAAATGTTATACACTTTTTGATTATTCTCATTGAATGTGCTGTCTAAATTGTATAATAAATTATAGTTATTTATTTGTCCTTTAGCTTGTTTGTATTCGGCAAGAATAAATAGTTTATTTTCAATATATCCTTTAGCAGATACAGCGCTAAAAGATATCTCTTGTGGGTCAGGAGTATAAGTAGATTCATTGTCATTGCTGCTTCTAGCAT
>CAMQTD010000073.1 GCA_947036995.1 uncultured Parabacteroides sp. | reverse complement strand
TATAACAAGAAAGCGCCTTAAAAAGGGAATTTAAATTCCCTTTTTAAGGCGCTTTCTTGTTATAATAAATGCAGTTTATTTATATTCGCTGCTAATTATCTCGATTTTCAATGCTTCAGGCTTTATATTCAACTTAACAGCCGAAGGCGATAAGTAGTTGTTAAGACGAGTTGTGTATATTCCACCATTTTGACTTTCTGTTGCGATTCTATCCACAGGAACAATAGCCATTTTGATGTTTTCGACAGGTTTACCTGATTTCTCAGACTCTTCTATTGCCGTACGTAACAAAGCAGAAATATTACCAAAGTTATATTCTCTTCTATCTGTTTTATTTAAAAGATCATAATAGCTTTGTGACAAGAATGATGTTTTATTATTTTCAACACTTTTCTCTACAAAGAACGTATTGATTGAGTCTTTAGGAAGCAATAAAGCATAATTAGGTGTCATAAATGTCATCGAATACTCCCAATCTACAGGAGGTAAAACTGTAAGAGAGAACGATAGATTGCTTAAAATACGTCCTTTAACCTTTTCAGCCATCTCTTTCAATGGAATTTCAACTTCTGTAAATACACCTGCAGGAGTTTTAAGAAAAGCAAGCGAATCTTTCTGGCTTTCTAAATCTTTGATATTTATATCATTTTTGATTTGATTCAACTGATACACTTCAGGTGTAACAATAAATTTCTCATAAGCCTGTTTCACATAACTAGTATCTTTGTCTGTGGACGTTTTCCCTTCATGCATGTATTTATAGAAGAAGGTAATGCTAGACTCTGATACGTTAAGAATATTTCCTTTACCAATATTTGTGGTAACATAAACTCCCTTAAAGTATTCGTTGAAAGCTTCTTGATCTTTAAAGTTCTCAGGATTATCCTTTGATTGCTCATAAAAATTCTGACCAAATTGATTTGGCAGATCCATTATAATACTTCGAGGATAGTTCTCATAGTTTGCAGCTATTATAGCTTTTATTGAATCAGACAAAGACATATCATATGAAGAATACATCTTTTCTCCCAATAAATCTGATTTGCTGTAATATTTATTCGGATCTACGTTTGTATAAAACTCTTTTGGTAATGTTTTGTTTAGTTGAAACAACTGCGCATTCATTGGAGCCAAAGAGTCACCCAAAGCACTATAATATATAATTCTAAACTCAGAAGAATCAATTTTTTCATTAATTGGCGTATGCTTGAATTTGAAATCTTCTGGACAATAGAACTGACACATGTAATCTGTCTTCAGTGTTCCAAAAAGTTCCTCTTCAAAATTCCCAAGTAAAGCACGTGTCGTTCTAGAATAGATTGACTCCACTTCAAAAGTGTTAGCTTTCAATTCAAATGTATCAGCGTATACGATTATTTGGTCTGGTCCTGGTTGAATAGAAGGTCCGACCAAGTTAAGTTCGTCGTTACATCCTGCCAACGCAAGTGCTGCTATGCCGATTAATAAAAACTTGTTTTTCATACCTATAATTTAGTTTTTCCCTTCTAATACAGTATCATAGAATTCATTAAACATATTGATATATGTTTCTGGTGATTGATATGCTAAGAAAGGTGTTTCTTTTGTTTTAATAAAGTTCAAAACATCTTCGTTGATGATTTCACTACCTTGAATCACACCATCCGAAAATTCTATAGCTAATTTGGTTAAAGCTGCAAAATCAACTTCGCCATCTAACGTGGTTAAATCAGCATCGGTAATACCCTCAAGTTTTAATTTTTGAGCAAATGTACTACTGAAAGGCTTTTTAAACTCCTCGGCATAAACTGAATATACAATCTTTGTATTCTTGTAACAAGGATCGTCAGCATATGCACGTTTAATGTAAAGGGCAGTAAGGGCAGAGATCCATCCATGACAATGAATAATATCTGGAATCCAGCGCAATTTCTTCACAGTTTCAAGCACACCACGAACATAAAAAATAGAACGATCATCATTATCATCATATTCTACGCCCGATTCGTCTACAACTGTATGTTTGCGATGGAAAAAGTCATCATTATCAATAAAATAAACCTGCATACGTGCAGCTTGAATAGATGCCACTTTAATAATCAAAGGGTGATCAGTGTCATCAATGATCAAATTCATGCCAGACAAACGTATTACTTCATGTAACTGATTGCGTCGCTCGTTGATATTACCAAACTTAGGCATAAAGGTTCTGATTTCACGACCCTTCTCCTGAATACCTTGAGGCAAGTTTCTACAAATTGTCGCTATCTCTGATTCTGGAAGATAGGGAGTGATTTCTTGAGCTATAAATAAGATCTTTTTTGCATCCATTCTTTTAAATACGTTTTTTATAAAGTCGCTACAAAGATAATAAAAAAAACTGGTTAATTATCAATGACTGCCGCTTTGACTATCACAAGGTCTGTTAATATGCCCTCTAGATACTACATTGAGCTGGGTTTTACTGTGTTAATATATACAAAACATCTTTTTTTAGGCTTTCTCAAAAGACTGTTTTTATTCTTTTTCAACATTGCTTGCGATAAAATTAAAAGATTTCTTTGTTAGTACATACTTATTTCGTTGCTTTGTATCGTATTACAGAATATACAAGATGAGAATAGTAGAAAATAGAAAAGAGTTGCATGCATATCTTGCTCAAGCAAGAGCAGATAAGAAGCAAATAGGTTTTGTCCCAACCATGGGCGCTTTACATAAAGGACACGTTAGTTTGGTTACTCGTTCAGCAACAGAAAATGATGAATGTGTGGTTAGTGTGTTTGTTAATCCGACCCAATTTAACGATAAAAACGATCTGTCAAGTTATCCGCGTACATTGGAGCAAGATTGCGCTTTGTTAGAGGCAGCTGGGTGTACATTGGTTTTTGCCCCTTCGGAAGAGGAGATGTATCCCGAAGTGGATACACGTGTTTTCGATTTGGGTCCGGTAGCTCAAGTGATGGAAGGCGCACGTCGTCCAGGTCATTTTAATGGTGTTGCACAAGTAGTGAGTAAACTGTTTGAGTTGGTTACCCCTACAAATGCCTACTTTGGCGAAAAGGATTTCCAGCAAGTAGCCATTATCCGTGAAATGACAAAGCAGTTGAAGTTTGATGTAAACATCATCTCCTGTGCGATTGTTCGTGAAACCGATGGGCTAGCACTTAGTAGCAGAAATACACGTTTAACAGCAGAGCAACGCCACAAAGCGCCAGTTATTGCAGCTACGTTAAACGAAAGTTTGCAGCTAAAAGAGACAAAAAGCGTACAAGAGGTAATTGATTTTGTAATCAGTACACTCAATAACGTAGACGAGATGGAGGTCGAGTATTACGAAATAGTAGATGGTATATCCATGCAACCCATTAAGGCGTGGAGCGACTCTACCTATTGCGTAGGATGTATCACTGTTTATTGTGGTAAAGTACGCTTAATCGACAATATCACTTACACAAGAGACTAACGTAAAGAACAATAAATATATAGAACAAAAGCATGTTTATAGAAGTAGTTAAATCAAAAATTCACAGAGCAACCGTAACACAAGCCGACCTCAATTATGTAGGAAGCATCACCATTGACGAAGATCTAATGGATGCAGCCAATATTATTGCAAACGAAAAAGTGCAGATTGTAGACAATAACAACGGAGAGCGTTTCGAAACATACGTAATTAAAGGCGAACGAGGTTCTGGTGTTATCTGTATCAACGGTGCAGCTGCCCGCAAAGTACAACCTGGCGATATTGTGATTATCATGTCTTACGCCACAATGGATTTTGAAGAGGCTAAAGTATTTACCCCATCGGTGGTATTTCCAGACACAGCAACCAATAGAGTACTCTAAATAAAGAAGTAGCTCAAACTTATTTTAAAGAGGGTATCTTATTGTAAGATACCCTCTTTATTTGTTATCTAAAATATCACTTAACACTTACATTACTACACAGATGTACACTACCAAACATATTTGGAAAATTTCATATCCCATATTGATTAGTCTTTTCATGCAGAACTTAATCAATATCACAGACACAGCCTTTTTAGGACGCGTAGGAGAGGTCGAACTTGGCGCTTCAGCTTTGGCAGGCGTATTTTATTTAGCCATCTATATGATAGGATTTGGCTTTAGTACAGGTGCTCAAATCCTTATGGCGCGCCGTAATGGCGAAAATAATTGCAAAGAAATTGGAGGGATAATGGTGCAAAGTAGCGCCTTTTTGATGCTCTTAGCTACTGTTATGTATATACTTACAGTTCTTTTTTCGCCTTATATATTAAGCAAGTTAATCTCCTCAGAGGTTGTTTATCAATCTGCTATGCAATATATGGATTGGCGTATTTATGGGCTCTTCTTCTCTTTAATGAGTGTTATGTTTCGAGCGTTTTTTGTTGGTACAACACAAACAAAAGCATTAACACTGAATGCTGTAGTGATGGTGCTTTCTAATGTGGTACTAAACTATGGATTAATTTTTGGAAAGCTCGGGCTTCCTCAAATGGGAATTGCAGGAGCAGCTATTGCATCAGTCGTAGCAGAGGCTATTTCAGTGCTGTGTTTCGCCATTTATATGTGGTATAAAGTAGATACCTCAAAGTATGCATTTTTTGAATTTGCACGTTACAAACGCAAACAACTCTATCAAGTATTCAATATTTCAATCTGGATTATGATTCAGAACTTTTTTACCATTGGTACTTGGTTTCTCTTTTTTGTTGCCGTAGAACACTTGGGCGAGCGCTCACTTGCCATCTCCAATATTGTTCGAAGCATATCGACCATCATGTTTATGCCCGTAACAGCCTTCGCTACTACCGCCAGCACATTGGTTGGAAATGTTATGGGTGCCGGAAAAAGCGAGCAAGTGATTCCTATCTGTAAAAAAATAATTGGGCTTTGTTTTGTAGCACTTATCCCCCTTTGGCTGCTTACGTATTTAATGCCCGAACTGCTGTTACGTATTTATACCGATAATATATCGCTACTAAATAGTAGTATTCCATCCCTTTTTGTGCTTTCATCTTGTTATATATTTGCTGTGCCAGGAGCCGTGCTATTTAATGCTGTATCAGGTACAGGAAATACGCGCTCTGCACTTGCAATAGAGCTATCTATGCTCGTATTTTATGTGGCTTATGTCTGGATTGTTATTATAGATATGAAGATAGATGTTATGTATTCGTGGTTTGCAGAGCATATATATTGGGGTACTATGCTTTTATTTGCTTATCTCTATTTAAAAAAAGCCAAGTGGCAGCTCAAAAAGATATAGAAAAGTCAATGCTTTTTCGTACTTTTGCCAGTTGAAGAAAAGAAATAAAATAATAAATATCATAAGATTATGTTTGAAAATTTAAGCGAAAGACTTGAAAGGTCGTTTAAACTCTTAAAAGGTGAAGGAAAAATCACCGAGATTAATGTTGCCGAAACACTTAAAGATGTTCGTAGAGCACTTTTAGATGCCGATGTTAACTATAAAGTAGCAAAACAATTTACCGATACAGTAAAAGAGAAAGCGCTTGGACAAAACGTGCTAACTGCCGTTAAACCAAGTCAGTTAATGGTAAAGATTGTACACGATGAGTTGGCTTCATTAATGGGGGGAACTACGTCTGAAATCAATATTGACAATCCGCTTTCAATTATTTTGATGTCGGGTCTTCAAGGTTCTGGTAAAACAACCTTTAGTGGTAAGTTAGCCAATTTGCTTAAAACAAAGAAAAACAAAAAACCATTATTGGTAGCTTGTGATGTGTATCGTCCTGCTGCGGTTGAGCAGCTTCGTGTGTTAGGCGAGCAGATAGGTGTCCCTGTTTATTCAGAGATCGACAGCAAAAGCCCCGTAGACATTGCATTGAATGCGATCAAAGAGGCGAAAGCAAAAGGTTACGACCTTGTTATTGTCGATACAGCAGGTCGCTTGGCGATAGACGAAGATATGATGAACGAGATTGCAGCCATTAAAAAGGCGATCAATCCAAGTGAAATCCTCTTTGTTGTTGATGCAATGACAGGACAAGACGCTGTTAATACGGCTAAAGAATTTAACGAAAGACTTGATTTTGATGGTGTAGTACTAACCAAACTTGATGGTGACACCCGTGGTGGTGCAGCACTTTCGATCCGTACGGTCGTAACCAAGCCAATCAAATTTGTAGGTACAGGTGAGAAGATGGACGCATTGGACATATTCCACCCAGAACGTATGGCAGACCGTATCTTAGGTATGGGAGACATCGTTTCGCTTGTAGAGCGTGCACAAGAGCAATACGACGAAGAAGCAGCCAAACAACTGCAAAAGAAGATTGCTAAAAATCAATTTGACTTTAACGACTTTATCTCTCAAATTGAGCAGATCAAGAAGATGGGTAACCTAAAAGAGTTAGCCTCTATGATACCAGGTGTAGGCAAAGCATTGAAAGATGTAGATATTGACGAGAATGCATTCAAAAGCATCGAAGCAATCATACAGTCGATGACTCCACTGGAGCGTAAATCTCCAGCAATCCTTACCGGAACACGTCGTCAGCGTATTGCCAAAGGTAGTGGTACAACCGTTCAAGAGGTAAACAAACTACTCAAGCAATTCGAAGAGACACGTAAGATGATGCGTATGTTTAACAACGCAAAACCAGGCAGCAAAAAATTTCCTTCGCTTAAACGATAATATTTAAAGCGTATACAATTATGAATACAATGCAATTACTGGATGGCAAAGCCATAGCAGCCCAAATGAAACAAGAAATTGCGCAAGAGGTAAAGCAACTCATCGCCCAAGGGGGTAGAGCGCCGCACTTGGCAGCTATTTTGGTCGGAAACGATGGTGGTAGTGAAACCTATGTGGCAAGCAAGGTTAAAACCTGTCACGAGGTTGGATTCGAATCGTCTCTATTTCGATACGACAACTCAATCACCGAGCAAGCCATATTAGACAAAGTAGCAGCACTAAACAACGATCCCGCAGTAGATGGTTTTATTGTTCAGTTGCCTTTACCGAAACATATCTCTGAGCAAAAAGTAATCGAGGCAATCGACTACCGAAAAGATGTTGACGGCTTTCATCCTATTAACGTAGGACGTATGGCAATTGGTCTGCCCTGCTTCGTATCCGCTACGCCAGCAGGCATTGTAGAATTATTGAAACGCTATAATATCGAAACACAAGGCAAACACTGTGTGGTATTGGGGCGCAGCAATATTGTAGGCAAGCCAATGGCGATGCTTATGGCGCAAAAAGCCTACCCCGGCGATTGCACTGTAACCGTATGTCATAGCCGCTCTAAAAACCTAAAAGAGATGTGTCTCTCTGCTGATATTATCATTGCAGCACTCGGTGTTCCTGAATTTTTAACAGCAGACATGGTTAAACAAGGCGCTGTAATTGTAGATGTAGGCACTACACGTGTGCCATCTACAACAACGAAGTCGGGTTTTAAATTAACTGGCGATGTTAAGTTTGACGAGGTAGCACCAAAATGTTCATACATCTCACCTGTTCCAGGTGGAGTAGGGCCAATGACGATTATTTCGCTGATGCGAAACACACTGCTTGCCGGACAAAAAGCAATCTATAAGGATTAAAAAAATAGATAGATCCGAACGATCCATATATACAAAAAAAGCGCCTCAATTGAAACATGTTTTCAGTTGAGGCGCTTTTTTGTATACAACCCTGAGCAAACGACAACCAAATTTAGTTTGTTGCAAAAAATACAGTAGTCTACACTCCGATAGACGGTGTCTTTTGCCGAATACACATATGTCTGTACAGGAAAAGACAGGTGTGTATTCGAATTTTGTCTTTGCATAAAAATTAGCTATAAATACAGCATCATAATGTATCTTGAGCGTTATTTTCACCACACATAATGATCTATATATCAACACCTTCTGGTGAAAGCTGTTTTTTACACTCGCTTGTGAAATAGAGATTTCAAGCTGCAATGCAACTCATATTATCCGCTAAATGCGATAAACCGAATACGAAACAGTAGATAAAATCAATTATTGCCCCCAATATATATGAAGGTGGAAAAAGCAAGGTGTCATCAGAAAATATTGACACATAGTAACTTGTGGGTGGAGAAATAAATTATTTTCAAACTTATAGGGGGAGGAGAGCAATTACCCGCATACTTTTTATGCAAAATCCGCAATGTTTCAGCCTAAAAGGTCCGCGGTTTTTGGTGTAAAACATTGCGGCTTTTGGAGAGAAACATTGCGGATTTTTGCAGTTGGGCATGCGCGTGGCGTGCTTCTTGCAAAAAAAAGTTCGATATATTGCAGTGTACTATACTGTTTTGTTTGGGCTTTGAGGTAAATAGCGGTCTAGCATCATATAACCAGCAACACCCGAAACGATTGATCCTACAAGAATACCAAGTTTTGCATTGTTCAGCATCTCGTACATCTCAGGCGTGCCACCGTCAAAGGCAAGATTTGCCATAAACATCGAAACCGTAAATCCAATGCCGCCCAAAAGGGCTATACCTGCCATCATCTTCCAATTCGTATTGGTAGGAAGCTCTACGATTTTAAATTTAACAGCGAGCCAACTAAACGAGTAAATGCCAACAAATTTACCAATAACCAATCCAGCAAAAACCGACAGACCAACGCCACTGAACAGATTCATAAAACTCATTCCTGTAAAATTAACGCCTGCATTGACAAATGCAAATAGCGGAATGATAAAATAGAGCACAATACCATGCAGCGAATCTTCTAAATCTTGCAGCGGACTAATCACTTTATCTGAAGCGGATTCGATTTTTTTAAGTGCAGAGATCTGTTCGTTCGTAAGGATATGAATCTCACCCACCGACTCGTTTGTTTGCGGAAAAAGCTGCACATTCTGACGGATTATATCTACATAGTATTTCGAAGTTGTTATCGGACGTGCAGGGATACAAAAAGCAACAATAACACCTGCAATTGTAGCATGGATACCCGAGTTCAGAAAGAGGTACCATATTATAATACCAGCCAAACAGTAGATTAGTTTTGAGCGAAGTCCCCTGCGTGCTGCAAATGTTAGGCTAAGGATTACCAAACCAGCTAGCCCCATAAAAAACAGATTCAACTCCCCACTATGCATAAAAGCAATCACAATAATTCCCCCTAAATCGTCGGCAACAGCCAAGGCTGCCAAAAATATCTTCAATCCCACTGGTACACGGCTGCCCAGCATCGCCAATACACCTAGCGAAAAAGCAATATCAGTAGCGATAGGGATGGATGCACCACGTAGGGCATCGCCCTCATGCGAGAAAATGAGGTACATCAAAACAGGAACAATCATTCCACCAATAGCACCTATAATAGGCAAAAGTGCTTTCTTGGGATTGGATAGTTCTCCGACCAAGATCTCTCGCTTAATTTCGAGACCTACGGAGAAAAAGAATATCGCCATCAAGAAATCGTTCGTAAATTCCATCAGCGTCATCGGAATACCACCATGGCTAAAGAGATTGAAACTCCCAATCTGAAATGCAATAGGTGTTTGCCAAATATCAAAATAGAGACTACTCCAAGGTGAATTTGCAAAAATAAGTGCCGATATAGTGACAAATATCAAAATGAAACTTGAATTTATATATTTTCGAATCGTTGTAGTTATGCTAAACATTATTTCTCACTCAAATTAATTAAACAATCTAAAACACCTATTTGTGATGTATTCTACAAATATAATTAATCTTTTTGTATACTAACCTATTAAAACATAAATATGAGTACTGCTTATCTAAAGTACTGTTTAGCTGCATTTACACCATATACAGATGCAAAAAAGGCACAAAGCAAGTTGAATTGCTTTGTGCCTTTGTGCGAGAATAGTTTGGATACTATTAGTTCAATGTACAGATGCTTACACGGTTCCAATCAGGCTCAGAGAACATACCTCCAACACCTTGACCTTCAGAAGTGATTCTGCTAGCTGCAATTTTATATCTCTTGATCAATAAAGATTTAACAGCATCGGCACGTTGTTGTGCAATTCTTGCATTAACCTCTGCACTACCTTCTGGAGAAGCATATCCTTTGATTGTTACTTTAGAATCTTTTTGATTCTTCATGTAAGTAGCAATACGCTCTACGTTTGGAGTTTGTGATGCATCTACTGATGTTCTTCCTTGACGGAAAGTAATTACAGACTCTAATGTTTGGTTTGTGTTTGTAATTGTTTCAATGATTGGTGCTTTGTTTTTGCAAACAGTCAATGAATCTTGTAGACCAGTGATTGTTTCATTTGCCGAATCAATTGCTTTTTCTGCGTTTTCAGCATTAACTTGCGCTTCAGCACGTAGGTTGTTGATGTCGTTATTAAGTCCATCAACTTCAGCTTGGTCATAAGCTTTTGCTAATGACATGTAACGCTTACCGTTGCTACCATTAAAGTGATAGATCAAACCAGCAGTTAATTCTACTGCAGCTTGGTTTGCGTTGTAGCTAGCATGTGGGTTGCTTCCTTCAAGGTTATACACTAGAGCAGGCTTTACAGCGATAGTCCATGCTTTTTCTTCTCCTAAGTTGAAATTGAAGTTTAATCCAAATTTCGAAGAGATAGCATTACCATCATTATTGCCATGTGAGTATGTGTGTAACCAACCAATTCCGGCTACAGCCTCTACTTCGAAACAACGAGGAGCACCTGTGTAACCCCAAATGATATTGTTGATGTTGAATTTTCCAAGAAGACTTACGTTTGAGTGATCAAATGCTGTTGCGCTTGGTGTTGTGTTAATTCCCCAGATGCTTTCGATACCTAAACCGAAAATAGGCGTAAGTTGCTTGTTCGCTTCAACGCCAAAAGTTGAACGCATGTTTTTGAAAAATGCACTATGTGTAAGTGGTGTAATTGCACCAGCGTTAAATCCTACAGACCAGTTGTCAGAGATTTTGTTACCATCAGTTAGTGTTTGTGCAGATGCAGAAAGGGCGATAATACCCGATAAAAATAAAAAAATAATCTTTTTCATTGTTCTAGTTATTTAAATACTTGTTTGAATGAGATGAACCAATTTTACTTATAATCTAACTTCGTCAGCCAAAAAGAAAATGCATAAGTAAAAAATATTACACCAAAAGAGGCAGCGGGAGATGTTGGTTTCTCGCTGCCTCTTTTAACTAGTGCAACATGCATAGTGTTTGATTTATTAAATCTAAATTAGAAATTAATTAAAAAAACATGCTGCTTGATTGCGCTGCAAAAGTACGACTTCAAATTAAAAATGAAAGGTATAGTCTACGAATAATACTTAAATGAATTATGATAATTAGACATCTGTGCCATTTATTCGTTTCGTTTTTTTCTGTGAATTACTATAAATAGACCTCTGGCAGGCTTATTTTTTATATGTTATCAACAACAGATAGAGTTATCAACACCCTGTTTGTAACCTGCGATATATTGATTTATTGCATCAATTAAGGATGATATGAGAGACCTTTTAGACAATATTTTATTGGATGAATATAGAGAAACATAAAATATGAGTATCTTTACCTTTAGAATTTTAATTAATTCAACTCTAATCAACTAATTTATACGCTTAAAATGAAATTGAAATTTATTTTCCTCTTATGCTGCTTTTTTGCAGTTAGTTATACAGTTAATTCTCAAGACAAGGTTCATGTAAAAACGCACAACAAAGATTTAGCGACTACACGCGTGAATGATTATAAAAAATGGGGCGTATTTCCCGCTAAAGATGAATCGATTCGTAAAATAGTTATGAAAGTAACAATGGGTACCCCTGTTCAAGATACCATGCGTTGTGCCGATTGGGATTATAGCGACCCAATCTACATAAGTAAAGTAGGCGGTGTTAATGGCACCGATTTGAATTACGAAATTGGACGCATGCTAACACCATACGGTGGTGCAAACCCAAAAGGATGGGAATTTCAATGGGAGATAGATGTAACAGATTTTGCATCGCTGCTTTGTGATAGTGTTGAGATAAATTACACACACCAAGGTGGCGAGCCGGGTCATGATAGGGGTTGGGCTATAACAGTAGATTTTGAAATTACAAAAGGTACACCTATTTTAGAGCCTATTAAAATCAATGAGGTTTACAAAGATTCTTATGTTTATGGTAATATAAAGGATGATATCGAAAATCACCTGAAACCTTATACATTTAAAGTATCACCACAAACAGGCATTGTTCGCAGCCGTATACTACAAACAGGTCATGGAATGGACCGTCCTGATAACTGCGGTGAATTCTGTTCAAAGTGGCGCGATATGATTTGGAATGGGAAAGTTGTAGAAACTACGCAACTATGGAAAAACTGTAGTGATAATGCACTGTATCCTCAAGCAGGTACGTGGCTTATTGATCGAGCTAATTGGTGCCCAGGCGATTTAATTGAGCCTCAAATAGCTAATTTTAATGTCCGAAGAAATTCGTCAAACACGTACGATTTAGCCATGGAGCCTTACGTAAGCAAGGGGAGAGCGATTCAACAAATAAGCGCATACCTTATTGAATATAAAGCATGCAAAAACAGTCGTGATGTTGAGGTTTACGATATTGTAGCACCTACAAATAAACAGTTTTGGGGTAGATATAATCCGACATCAACAAATCCGATCATCATCGTACGTAATAATACCTCGAAAGCGGTTAAATCCTTAGAGCTTGTATATGGTGTTGAAGGTAAAGAATCAAATAAAGAGAGTTGGAAGGGTGTAATCAAGCCTTTCTCTAAAGTGCAAATAGAGCTATCAAATCCCGTTGATAATCAAGGTAATGCTGGTGTATTTAAAGCTACCGTTACAAAAGTAAACGGATCTACCGATCAGTATACCGCAGACAATACATTAACTACATCTTTTGATGCAGCGCCTAAGCATAAAGGTGATTTCGTAGTTGTGTTTGAACCTAATAAAACCTCGGACAAAGAGAACTATTATTATATAGTAGACAAGCATGGTAACAAGGTGTTTGAGAAAAAACTAGGCGATATAACAGACATAAATAAAGATTATACCGACAAGATCACGCTAGAGGCTGGTGATTACGAATTCAGATTTTTCGATACAGCGGGAGATGGTTTAGAATTTTGGTATAACAGAAAGAGTGGCAATGGTCAGATATATATATTAAATAGTACAGGTGGATTAGTAAAATATTTTAATCCTGACTTTGGCGATGATATCCGTTATGCTTTTACGGTTGATAATGCGCTGGCGAACGATATGCTGGATAAGCAGCTCTCTTTTTGGTTGTCAGAAACAGCTACAGACGGAAAGTTCCAAATCAACTTAATCACAAACAATAAAACAGATAAGATTAACGTACAGGTTGTTGATTATGATAGTAAAATAGAGAGTTCATTTACGATACTGCCTCCTGCAGATGGCGTAATCAATATGGATATCTCTACCTACCCAACAGGTCGCCACTTTGTTATTATCGAACAGAATGGATATAAATATTTAAGACGTGTTTGGCGTACCGATGCGGTTAGAGCGAAAGAGTAGCTTT
>CAMQTD010000072.1 GCA_947036995.1 uncultured Parabacteroides sp. | reverse complement strand
GGGTATAAAAAAAGGCCTCCTGCAAGCAGGAAGCCTTTTTTGTATATGGATAAATAAGCTTATTTTACCAAGTTAGTGAAATCACTGTTACCAGCTAATTTCGCGAATTCAAGATCGATAGCTGCTTCGTTAGCAAACTTCTTATCTTTAGCGATAGCTGCTTTCAAGCTGCTAATAACACCATTTGTGTTGTTAGTTCTTGCTGCAACGATAGCTTTCAAATAATCAGTAGTACCACATGGAGTAGCAACTGCATTTAAAGTCTGTTGAGCTTTGTTATAATCTTTAGTTAAGATTTGAGCCAATGCAGCGTTGTTGCTTTTGATTGAACCAAAAGAGTTAACAGCTTTAGCATATTGACCTTGCTCTAAGTAAAGAACACCAAGTGCCTCACCTAATTCAGCAACACCAGCAGCGCTACCGAACAATTGCTCAGCTTTAGCTTGCTCACCTTTAGTTAAAGCGATCAAACCTAAGTTCATGTTAGCTTCAGCGTTAGCAGTTACATTGTTTGATTTGTTGAACATAGCTTCAGCACCAGCAAGATCGCCAGCGATAAATTTCATCATACCAGCATTGTTATAACCACGGAAGTCATTAGGGAAGAATTTGATAGCATCGTTATAGATAGCTGCTTTCTTGCCATTGTCTGTTGTAAGTGTTGCAGCATAAAGCAATTCTTCAACAGTTAATGATTTAGCGTCTGAAGAAGCTAATGCAGCGATTTCGTCATCAGATTTACCAATGATTTCTACGTTAGCAGTTAAACGTGAACGACGTAGTTGAGGAAGAATTTCTTCAGCTAGTACTTTGAATACAGAAGACATATTTTTGATTTCTGCATCTCTTTGCTCTGGATCTTTGTACATAGAAAGAACACGTAATACTAGATCTTTGTCTTGGATGTTTGATTTAGAAACAAGTTCTTGGAAACCATCCCAGTCTTCAGCTGTGTAACGAGCAGTGATAGGAGCTTCGATCTCTTGTTTTTTCAACTCTTTAGTCAAAAATTTGTTAGTGTTTTTCTCACGTTTTTCAGAAAGAGCAGTGTTTAATTCCATTGTTCCGTCTGGAGAAGCGTAAGCTGAGATCTCGATAGCTACGTTTTGATTAGGAGCATCGTTTGCATTTTTAACAAGCGCTTTCCAATCTGTCATATCTTGACCTTTCAACTCTTTTGCACGCAATTCAGCTTGTTGGATCAAGAACATGATGTTCGTGTTGTGAGCCTCTTTGATGATGCGTTGGAATTTGTCAGCTGCGATTGCTACAGTTGCAGAACCAGCGTTAGTTAATGCAGCAGTTGATACTACACCTTCACCGATTTTTACATCTGGTAATTTAACTGATTTGTTTTTGATTTTTGCATCGAAAGTTAAGAATAACTCAGATTTCTTCATCTCATCTTTGTAAGTGAAAGAAGATTTCATTGTGAAGTTACCACCTTCTTTGTAAGCAATAACAGGATTGTTACCGTTTACTTTCTCGCCTTGATACGTGTAAGCTGTACCCCAAGCTTCTCCTCCTTCGTAACGAAGAACTGGAGTTACTGTTACTACTGCTTTCTTGTTAAACCATTTTGCTGGGATCGTTGCATTGATTGTTACAGGCACTTTACCACCAATTACCTCTAGAGGTTGTGGTTCTGCTTTGATGTACTCTTCTGCTAAAGGTTTCAACTTGTTAGAACAAGAAGAAAACGTAACGATAGCTGCCAATACCATGAATGGCAATAAAAACTTTTTGTTCATAATCTGATGTAAGTTTAAATAGTTACTATATTATTTTATACTAATTCTCTCTAATTCGTTGCTCAATAATAGTGTTATATGAGTATTGATGGGCAAAATTACATGTATTTTTCATATAAAGTAATAAATATCAAATAAAACGGCGATAATTAATACTTATTAAAGGTTCTGTCTTGATATTTTTCGCATTTAATCCTTTTTTTGCTTGCTACGTGGGTGAAAGGATAAGATCTCACTTCTTAAAAAACTTCGATCCATATGGGTATAGATTTCTGTAGTTGTTATTTTCTCGTGCCCAAGCATTAACTGAATGGCTCTTAGATTTGCACCACCTTCATAGAGGTGGGTTGCAAATGAGTGACGAAACGTGTGCGGACTCACATTTTTTTTGATACCTACCTGTTGTACATGCTTTTTGATGATCAGAAAAACCATTAGTCTAGATAAGGAAGTCCCCCTCCTACTTAAAAAGAGGGAATCTTCGTATCCTTTTTTTATAATAATATTTTCTCTACTAACGAGGTTTCTCGAAATCTCGTTTAATGCAACAGTTGATATAGGGACAAGTCGTTGTTTGCTACCCTTACCCTCTACTCGGATGAATCCCTCGTCTGCATAGACATCAGAACAGCGAAGCCCAACCAATTCAGAAACGCGCAGGCCGCAGCTATATAAAACTTCGATCATTGCTCGGTTTCGGTGTCCATCTGGCAACGAAAGGTCAATAGATTGAATAATCTGATTTATTTCTTCGATAGAAAGTATTTCGGGTAATTTTAGTCCAATCTTGGGTGTTTCTAATAATTCTGTAGGGTCAGAATCGATATATCCATCCAACAAAGCAAAGTGAAAGAACGATCTAATGCCAGAAATGGTGCGTGCTTGCGAACGCGGATGAATCCCTAGATCGTTTAATTGAGCAACAAACTGCTGCAAGATGTTATAGGTTACAGCTGCATACGTTATTTTTTCGGCATCAAGAAAAAGGTTTAATTTTTGAAAATCCTTTTTGTATGCATCAATTGAATTGGGTGATAAGCCCTTCTCAAGCTGTAAATAAGTGTAATAACTACTAATAATATCATTTGAACCACTCTTTGTCATAACACATTGTATTATATGTCTAAAAAATTACTACCTTTGTGGCAGAATTTTAGTTGTATAGTTGCTAAGCAGCAACAAAGATAGTAAATACAAATAAATATGAAGAAGATTCAAATAATCAATGGTCCTAATCTTAATTTACTAGGCAAAAGAGAACCTTCAGTTTATGGAAGTTGTTCTTTTGATATGTACTTGGTAGAATTGAAGGCAGAATATCCTTTGCTACAAATTGATTACTTTCAGTCGAATATCGAAGGTGAACTGATTGATGTTATTCAAACAGTTGGATTTGACTATGACGGTATTATTCTCAATGCTGGAGCATATACACACACATCCATCGCTTTACATGATGCGATTCGATCCATTCAGACACCTGTAATTGAGGTTCACATTTCGAATGTGCATGCGCGAGAATCATTTCGCCACACCTCCATGCTATCTGCAGCCTGCAAAGGAGTGATCCTTGGCTTTGGGCTCGATTCTTACAGACTTGCCATAGAGGCTTTTATTAAATAATTAAAGAAATAAATAATAACAAAAAAATAAATTTTATGTTGAAGCATACAAAGATTGTTGCCACTGTATCTGATTTACGCTGCGAAGTAGATTTTATTGCTGCGCTTTATAAAGCAGGAATGAATGTTGTCCGTTTGAACTCAGCTCATATGAATGAGGATGGATTTGCTCGCGTAGTCGGCAATACTCGTACCGTATCTAAACACATCGGTATCTTGATGGATACTAAAGGTCCAGAAATCAGAACAACTACTGCTGATGCTCCAATCCCTTTGAAAACAGGAGATCGCATCATGGTTAAAGGTGATCCTGCAGGAAAAAGTGATACACAATGTATTTGCGTATCATATACAAGTTTTGTTGCAGACATGACTGTTGGTGGAGATTTATTGATTGACGATGGAGATCTAGAACTAAAGGTTATTGAAAAGCACGCAGATTATCTTTTGTGTGAAGCTCAAAACGATGCTGTTTTAGGTAGCCGTAAGAGTGTTAATGTACCAGGTGTTAGAATCAACCTTCCATCACTTACGGAACGTGATCATACAAATATTTTATATGCAATAAAGCATAATCTTGATTTTATTGCGCACTCTTTTGTACGTACAAAACAAGATGTATTGGATATTCAAACAATCTTAGATTCACACGATAGTCCAATTAAGATTATTGCAAAAATCGAAAACCAAGAAGGTGTAGACAATATCGACGAGATTCTAGAAGCTGCATATGGTATTATGATTGCTCGTGGAGATTTAGGTATCGAAGTAGCACAGGAAAAGATTCCAGGTATACAGCGTGATCTAATTCGTAAATGTGTTAGTGCTAAAAAGCCAGTGATTGTTGCAACGCAAATGCTTCACTCGATGATTAACAACCCACGTCCTACACGCGCGGAAGTTACAGATATTGCAAATGCAATCTATTACCGCACAGATGCACTTATGTTGAGTGGCGAAACGGCTTATGGTAAATATCCAGTTGAAGCAGTATCAACAATGTGTAAGATTGCTGCAGAAGCAGAAAAAACAAAATTATCGGCAAATGATATTCACATTCCTGTAAAAGGAGATGATTTGGATGTAACCTCTTTCTTAGCGAAACAAGCTGTTAAAGCATCGTCTCGTTTAGGTGTAAAGGCAATTATTACAGATAGCTACTCAGGTAAAACAGCGCGTTATTTAGCTGCATTTAGAGGTAGATCTACTGTTTATGCAATTTGCTACAGAGAGCGTGTAACACGCGAATTAGCGCTTTCGTATGGTGTTTGGGCTGTATATCAAGAAGAAGATAAACAATCTCCACGTGATTATTTCATGACTGCACTACACAACTTGATCGAAGCTGGACGCATCACCAATGATGATATGATTGCATACCTAAGTGGTAGCAATAGCAACAATGGCGGAACAACGTTCTTAGAATTGAACAAAGTTGGTCAAGTGTTTGAAGAGGGACAAAAATTTCAATTGCCATCGTTTAACGACTAAGCAAACAAAATGAATGAAGCGATAGAAGAGTATATTCTCTCTCACAGTGATGATGAGGGAGAATTGCTTGCTAAACTGAATAGAGATGCGAATGTAAATTTGCTCCGTCCACGTATGTTGTCGGGGCATTTACAAGGTCGCATATTGAAGATGTTTTGCAATATGCTCAAACCTAAACGCGTTTTAGAAATAGGAACCTATACAGGGTATGCAACCCTTTGTTTCGCTGAAGCACTCGCTGCCGATGCAGAAATTCACACCATCGAAATCAATGATGAGATGGAAGATTTTATTCTAAAATATGTTGATCAATCACCTCATAAGGAAAAAATCAAATTACATATTGGAGATGCTACTGAAATAATACCTGCGTTGAATCTCTCTTTCGACTTAGTATTTATGGATGCAGACAAACGTTTATATTGTCAATATTATGATTTGATTTTTGACCAAATACCTTCGGGCGGTATAATCTTAGCTGATAATACGTTGTGGGATGGTAAGGTTTTAAATAAACCGCACCATACTGACTTGCAAACAATTGGTATTTTGGATTTTAATACTAAAATCAAATTAGACGATCGTGTAGAAAAAGTGATCTTACCTTTAAGAGATGGGCTAACAATGATACGCAAAAAATAAAATTACATTAAAACATACATATAAGTATTATGGACGGAAAAAGATTAAACAAAATAGGACGCTTAATTCAAAAAGAACTAAGTGATATTTTTTTATTACAAACTAAAGCGATGCCTGGTGTATTGGTGTCAGTAAGTGTTGTGCGAATAAGTCCTGATTTAGGTATTGCAAAAGCTTATCTAAGTATATTCCCTTCAAGCAGAGCAGCAGAATTATTAACTGCTATTAAAGCAAATACAAAAGACATTAGATTTGATTTAGGGAAACGTGTTGGTCAACAACTACGTATTATTCCTAACCTATCATTCTATGTGGATGATTCGCTTGATTATCTTGAGAATATTGACAACTTACTTAAGAAATAGTCTTTAAAAACATACTCCATTGAATTTTCCATTTTACATAGCACAACGCTACCTGTTTTCTAAGAAGTCTCACAATGCCATCAACTTGATCTCTATGATCTCTGTCTGTGGCGTTGTTTTGGCTACAATAGCATTGGTATGCACCTTGTCTGTGTATAATGGATTTAATGATTTGGTATCTACCCTTTTCAGTACATTTGATCCTGAATTAAAGATAACACCGCGTACGGGGAAGACTTTTTCTCCGAATACGGACCTCTTTGATAAAGTACGTCAAAACCCTTCAATAGATATATTCTCCGAAATAGTAGAAGACCACGCATTAGTTAAATTTAAGGATAGACAAGTTGTAGCAACAATCAAAGGTGTGCCAGAAAACTTTAATAAGCTCACGCTTATTGATAGCATTCTTATTGATGGCGAATTCGAACTCCGTACAGGAGGTTCAGATTATGCCGTTTTAGGTGTTGGTCTCTCTGCCTCTCTAGGTGCAGGAGCTGCTTTTGTAACCCCCCTCGAGCTATTTGCTCCTAAGCGATTTGGAAAAGTGAATTTAGCGAATCCAACGCGTTCATTCAATAAAAGATATGCGCAAGTAGGCGCTGTTTTTGCGATTAACCAACCTGCTTACGACGAAAACTATATGTTAGTATCCCTTCCATTAGCACGAGAACTATTTGGCTGCAAAGAAGAGGTAACATCGATAGAGTTGAAATTAAAGGGTGGAGCAGACTTAGAAAAAGTAAAATCAGAAATTATAGCATTGATAGGCTCTAACTTTTATGTTAAAGACCGATTCGAACAGCAAGAAGCCTCATTTAAAATGATGCAAATAGAGAAATGGATGACGTATCTTATTCTAAGTTTTATCCTTACAATTGCACTGTTTAACGTAGTAGGATCACTCTCTATGCTGATGATTGAGAAGAAGCAAGACGTAGAGACATTACACAATCTTGGAGCTGATAACCGTTTAATCGCAAAGATCTTTTTAATTGAAGGGTGGCTTATATCGGGGACGGGTGCGGTTATTGGACTTACAATAGGGGTTGCTCTTTGCTTAATACAACAATACTATGGTGTGATATCATTAGGACAAACAGCTGGAGCCTTTATTATAGATGCTTATCCTGTACGCCTTGTGGGGACTGATTTATTGACAATCCTCATCACAGTTCTCACCGTTGGATTCTTTGCAGCTTGGTATCCTGTACACTATTTGAGTAAGAGGTGGCTCGATAAGGTTTAAAAAAAACCTTTCAGCGAACGGATTACATTCACTGAAAGGTCGTTGTTTTATTTATAAAGTATTGATCTTGTTCAGAAGAGATCAATTGTATTTATTACCATACTTCATTAGCGCATCAGCAACAAACTGCTTAATGCGTTGCTCGTCCTGCTTTTTGCAAATTACCAATACATTCCCCGATTCGGCTACAATATAATCTTCTAGGCCTTGAATTACGGCTAGTTTTTCGGAATCATCTAATGCAACAACATTGCCTTTGCTTTCATAAAAAAGAACTTTACTCTTTAAGGAGACGTTCATCTCTTCATCTTTCGGAGCAATATCGTATAACGAACCCCACGTACCAAGGTCTGCCCAACCGAAATCAACACATAACATATATACATTATCTGCCTTTTCCATAATACCATAATCTATAGATATATTCGGACAGTATGGGAATATTTCATGAATAAAAGCTTGCTCTTCTGTTGTTCCAAATTTATCTTTCTCGCACGAAAAGCGAGATGCTACTTCTGGTAAATGAAGGTCAAAGGCTTCTAAGATAGTTTGAACATTCCATACAAAAAGCCCTGAGTTCCAAAAGAATTCGCCACTCTGTTGGAATACTTTTGCTAACTCTAGATTAGGTTTTTCGGTAAATGTTTTGACTTTTGTAAAGTTATCTACAAAAACGTCACTGCTTTGTATATACCCATAACCTGTTTCTGGTCTGCTTGGTTTAACTCCTAATGTAACCAATGATTTGTTTTTCTTCACAAAGTCAAGAGCAGTGCTAACATTTTGCAAAAAGACATCCTCTTTCAATATAAGGTGATCCGAAGGAGCTACTACAATATTAGCATTTGGATTGATTGATTGGATATGGTACGATGCAAATGCAATGCATGGAGCTGTATTGCGTCGAGTAGGCTCCATTAAGATTTGAGCATCATTCATCTCAGGTAGTTGCTCCTTGATTAATTCCGCATAAACTTCATTCGTAACAATAAAAATGTTTTCTATTGGAATGATTTTTTTAAAACGATCAAAAGTCATCTGAAGAAGCGAGCGACCTGTACCAAAAAAGTCGAGAAATTGTTTTGGATAGCTCTCTCTGCTAAAGGGCCAAAAGCGACTGCCAATACCCCCACCCATTATTACACAGTAATTATCTTTCATATTATAAGTTTCTTTTTATTTCGTTCTGATGATACAAACATAGATAAAAAATATGGTTTATACGCTGTGATTATTTAAAAAATAAAGTAATCCATTAGATGTATCTATTCTGTTGATATAATTAATTAATAGTAAGCACTGTCTAAAAGCGTACTTTGATGCTGGCGTTTTCCTCCAAAGGAGATAAACTCACGTACAAAGCCAATCATAAATGAGTTTGAAATTGTATGACTTTTGATTCCATTCAAGCTCATACGGTTCGAACTATTCATTAACCCCGTGCGAATGGTAAAGTTTTTAACAGGGAAATCTAATGTCACGTAATTCTTAAACGCCAATTGATTATGGAAAGAGGTAAACTTAACAACATCATCGTGATTCCCTAAACTGAAAATCTCATAATAAGACTGTCCGTAATGAGGCGAAAAAGCAGCTCCTACAAAAGGTGTCTCTAGCTGATATCTGAATGTTAATGGATAATTCTTAATTTTAAATGTATAGAGCAGTAGAGCCGAAGCATTCAAATTAACACCTAGCTTAGCCGAAGCGGGATTGTTTCCATTTCTTGTGTTATAGATAAATCCAACTTGTGCTTGTGCCGACGATCCGACCAATAAACGCATATTGCGAATCGGATTGAATCTATAATGATACCCCAAGCTATAATCTACAAATCCAGTAAATGTACGTGCTGTTTCGGATGGATTAAGTGTCGACGAAAAGTCTACATTTATCAGTTGCTGTCGAGATACTTTACCATCGCTCAACGAGATTTTTTTTATCCTTTCATTAAGCACACGTAAGCCCCAGCCGTCATACTTTAGTGGCGATAGATAGGTGTCTTTTACAAAGTGCTTACCTATGCCAATTAACGTAGCTTCGTTGGTCGAATTGATTTTCTTCTCATCGTCCTGTGCATAGCTGTATACTGAAAAAAACAAAACCATTAAAGTAAATACTAACTTTTTCATATGTGTTGTTTATTCGTCAAACAATCTTTTCTGTCCTAAAATCTCATCTATAATATCTGCTGGATTATCTATTACTTGCTCCACGTCAGCTTCTATCTCTGTATAGTTTGCAGTGTCTTCTGCTGGTGCTATTTCGTCAAAGCGTAGGGGATCTAACCAATTAAATGTTTCGACCGTGTAGGTTGTAATACGTTTTCCTTTAGCTTTAAATCCTTTTTTGCCGATATACTCTTCGGCATCCAATACGAGTGTTTCTCTGAAATGATCGTGTCCGCCAAAAACAACTGCTAGGCGAGGGTACGATTGATCAATTAACAGCACTAATCTTGAATGCGGGTTATCACTTAAGATTGTTTGCGTTTTAATTGTTGTCTCAAACGAAAAACGTTTAATATAGGGCTCTTTACCATCATAAACTACGGCTGTCCATATCTTATGTGGATTAAATTTCTCAATTACAAGTATATTATCATCGTAGTGATTGCTTAAATCAAAGTTGGATAAATAGAAATCTCCATTCTTTAGCACCACTAAAATCTTCTCTTCGCTTTGGAAATCACCCAAAAGTTCTCCTCTTCCATCGTAGTTTAGGCGTAGCACGTCTCGATCAAACCAAACATCTCTGCCACCCAATGTAGAGGTTCCTCTATGTTTTAAACTAATTTTGTGTACCTCTGCTTTGGTCAGGATAACGCCTTGCGTTGTTCTTCCTTTAATGGATATTGCGCTGAAATCTTTTTCAAACAATAACACCTTTTGCCTTGGCTTTGGTTTTAGAATGATTTTAACGGTTTCGGCTTCGCCATTCGGATTTGCACTAAAGTATGCAATTCGAGAATCTGGATTTCCTAACGTTAAATCATACTCTTTATCTCGGGTAATACTTGTTACAGGGAATCGTTTGATGTAGTGAGGGCCTATTTTCCCATTCCTGTAAATTAAGTTATATATGGTACGGGTATCATTTCGTTTAAATACATTGATGTAAAGCATGTTTTTCCCGATAAACATCTTATCAGATACCTTTACAACCTTAAATTTACCATCTTTATAAAAGATAATAAGGTCGTCAATGGATGAGCAGTTACAAATAAACTCATCCTTTTTCAGCGCCATACCAACAAAGCCCTCTTCTCTATTAATATATAATTTCTCATTTGCCTCAACTACTTTCGTTGCCTCAATTGTATCAAAGCTTCTGATTTCGGTCATGCGTGCAAACGATTTGCCATATTTTGTTTTTAGCATTTCGAACCAATCAATCGTATAGCCAACAATATTATTTAAGTGGGCATCTATACTTTCAATTAATGCTTCTATTTGGGCAATCTGCTCACTGCTTTTGTCCGAGTTAAACTTCAAGATACGTCCCATCTTGATTTCTAACAGACGTAATAGATCATCATGCATAATAGGTCGGATAAATGCAACCTTAAATTTTTTCAGTTTCGCATCAATATGCTCAATAGCTGCTGTAACATTCAATGCATTTTCGAACTCTTTATCCTTATAAATTCTTTTTTCGATAAATATTTTTTCTAACGAAGCAAAAAGAAGCGCTTCGCACTGTTCGGCACGTTGAATTTCTAATTCGGCACGTAATAAACGGAGTGTATCATCTGTTGCATGTCTCAATACATCACTTACACAAAGGAAGTGAGGCTTTTGATCCATAATGATACAGCAATTGGGTGATATGCTAATTTCGCAATCGGTGAAAGCGTATAGTGCATCAATTGTTTTGTCCGAAGAGACTCCAGGAGCCAAGTGTACTAAAATCTCTACATCGCGTGCCGTATTATCATCGATCTTCTTAATCTTAATTTTGCCTTTATCGTTGGCTTTTAAGATCGAGTCAATAATTGTTGAAGTAGTACGTCCGTATGGAATCTCTGAGATTACTAATGTTTTGTTATCTTGCTTGTTAATCTTTGCACGCACTTTTACAGCACCACCACGTTCGCCATCGTTGTATTTAGATACGTCGACGTAACCGCCTGTTTGAAAGTCGGGATATAAATTAAATGGCTCGCCCCTTAAAAAGGAGATCGAAGCATCTAGTAGCTCATTAAAGTTATGCGGTAATATTTTAGAAGATAATCCTACGGCAATACCTTCTACCCCTTGTGCCAGAAGCAGTGGGAACTTAACCGGTAATGTAATAGGTTCTTTGTTACGTCCATCATACGATTGTTTCCAATCGGTTGTTTTAGGATTAAACACTGTTTCGATCGCAAACTTAGAGAGACGCGCTTCAATATAACGAGAAGCCGCAGCGCCATCTCCTGTAAGGATGTTACCCCAGTTACCTTGACAATCAATCAATAGATCTTTTTGTCCTAATTGCACTAAAGCGTCAGCGATCGAAGCATCTCCATGCGGGTGGAATTGCATGGTATGTCCTACGATATTGGCAACCTTGTTATAGCGTCCATCATCGAGTCGTTTCATCGAATGAAGTATACGTCGTTGCACAGGCTTTAGTCCATCATTAATGTGCGGCACAGCACGTTCTAGTATTACATATGAAGCGTAATCGAGAAACCAATTTTTATACATACCCGGTAAATGGTGCGACACACGGTCTACTGCCACATGCGATTTATAGTCGTTGGGCGTAGTAGGTGCAGGCATTTCATTATCCGATGCTGGATTATTGATTGCATGCTCTTCATTTTCTGTAAATTCTGTAATATCTTCTGGTGCCATAACAATAGGTAAAGACGTATTTATCAAATAAGAACGAATACTAAAAAAAGCAAGATGCTCTTGCAAATATACAAACTTAATCGAAAAAATTCACTTACTTTGCAATCTTAATTCAGATTATTTATATATAACGCGTAAATATGGCACAAGAAGATGTATTTAAAAAATTAGTTTCTCACTGTAAAGAGTATGGTTTTGTATTTCCTTCGTCAGAGATATATGACGGACTAGGAGCTGTATATGACTATGGTCAGATGGGTGTTGAGCTCAAAAATAATATTAAAAAATACTGGTGGGATAGTATGGTACTCCTACACGACAACGTGGTAGGTATTGACTCTGCTATCTTTATGCATCCAACAATTTGGAAAGCATCAGGACACGTAGATGCTTTTAGCGATCCATTGATCGACAATAAAGATTCAAAAAAACGTTATCGTGCTGATGTATTGATCGAAGATCATTTAGCTAAGATTGACGATAAAATAAACAAAGAGGTAGATAAAGCAGCGAAACGCTTTGGCGAATCGTTCGACGAAGCTCAATTCCGTGCTACCAATGCACGCGTATTGGAACAAGCGGCTAAGCGCACGGCGATACACGAACGTTTTGCAAAAGACTTAAACGATGCAAACTTCGAAGACCTGCGCGAACTTATCCTTGAGTGCGAAATTGTTTGTCCTGTATCAGGTACACGCAACTGGACCGACGTACGTCAGTTCAACTTAATGTTTGCAACCGAAATGGGTGCAGCTGCCGATGCTTCGAGCAAAGTATACCTACGTCCCGAAACAGCACAAGGTATCTTTGTGAACTTCTTAAACGTTCAAAAGTCTGGACGTATGAAGATTCCTTTTGGTATTGCTCAAATTGGTAAAGCGTTCCGTAACGAAATCGTTGCACGTCAGTTTATCTTCCGTATGCGTGAGTTTGAACAGATGGAGATGCAATTTTTTGTTCGTCCAGGAGAAGAACTTGAATGGTTTGCTAAATGGAAAGATTTACGTTTGAAGTGGCACAAAGCCCTAGGCCTAGGTGATGCAAAGTATCGCTACCACGATCACGAGAAATTGGCTCACTATGCAAATGCTGCAACTGATATCGAATTTGAAATGCCTTTCGGTTTCAAAGAGGTAGAGGGTATTCACTCGCGTACCGATTTCGACCTAAGTAGCCACGAAAAGCACTCAGGAAAGAAACTTCAATACTTCGATCCAGAGCTAAACAAAAGCTATACGCCATACGTAATTGAAACATCTATCGGTGTAGACCGTATGTTTTTAAGTATCATGGCAGGTTGCTACAAAGAGGAAAAACTTGAAAACGGCGAGTCTCGCATTGTATTGATGTTCCCTCCTGCTTTAGCACCAATCAAATTGGCTATTATGCCATTGACTAAAAAAGATGGTCTTCCAGAGAAAGCACATGCAATCATGGATAGCTTGAAGTTCGACTTCAAATGTCAATATGACGAGAAAGACTCTATCGGAAAGCGTTACCGTCGTCAAGATGCGATTGGTACACCATTCTGTATTACAGTAGATCATCAAACAGCCGAAGATAATTGTGTTACAATCCGCTTCCGCGACACGATGTTACAAGAGCGCATAGCAATTGACAGCCTACATAGCTTTATTGCTGAAAAAGTAAGTTTCAAATCATTATTTAAAACAATTTGTGAATGAAAAAGTATTGGTCTTTAATAACAATAGCACTATT
>CAMQTD010000071.1 GCA_947036995.1 uncultured Parabacteroides sp. | reverse complement strand
CT
Source organism: uncultured Parabacteroides sp. (assembly GCA_947036995.1). Lineage (GTDB taxonomy): Bacteria > Bacteroidota > Bacteroidia > Bacteroidales > Tannerellaceae > CAMQTD01. The sequence continues at coordinate 13,686 of CAMQTD010000071.1, read as the reverse complement.
GTAGAGACAAACCCACATTCAGATAGACCTCTTATCTTTGCTGTATCCAATAAATACCTCTCGAAATAAAAGGAAGTTTATTAAGGTCATAAATTATGACCTTAATAAACTTCCTTTTATTTCGTATATTTTACCGCGTATTATCCTATTTCAAGAATCTAAAGAAGTTCAAAATGCGAATTGCCCCATTTATAAACAACAGGTGTTTCATTTATTACTTCCTTCAACGCTTCACGTTGCTCCTTCGAAATATATTGAGGCGTAGTAAGTACTGCTTCAAGTTGTAAATTGGAGGCATTCAAACGATATTCGAGTAGTAACAGATCAATTGGAGCTAATGCAGCTTGCGATATTTCAGCTGTTTGATCAACTCCTTTTGCTATAAACTGCTCCAACGTTGGAGGAGTAAACAGCGATTTTGAATCTAATGGCTTCCATTCGGTTGTATAGAATGAGATGCGACTATCCTTTACAGGACCAGACACCGTATTTATCATACAAATAATGTACGTATTGTTTACCAATGGCAGAAGCTTTAACTGAACTTCGCTCGCAGCTGTTACTTGCAACTGCACATAATCACCTGTTAATGCTTTTAGCGTTGAGTGTCCGCTCATCGAATTCTCTAACTTAGCTGGCTTGCCTGATTTAAACAGATCCACTAAATCTTTACGCCAAGCCGTTTCGAGTTGTGGCATAAAAGAGTCGGGCATAGCCGTGAATAGCGGTGTTATATCTTGTGCCTTTGCAGTACAAACAGATGCCACAAGGGCTATTATTAAGAGGATTCGTTTCATATCTTGTATCTATCGTTATTTATTTAGAGCCTAAAATTAGAAAAAGCATTCCAATTAACACCAACAAAAGGTCAAAGGCTTTGCTCTTTAAGTTTTTTTCATGGAAAAAGAGCGCTCCAGCAGCAAAAGTAACCAATACATTGCTTCTTCGCACCAATGAAATAATCGAAATCATCGAATCGGGCAGACTTAGTGCATAGAAATAGGCAAAGTCCGCAATGGTTAAGAACACCGAGATAAGCACAATACTCCACCGCCACGTAAATGGTGTTGTTGTTTTACGCGTTGGGTACCATAAGAATGCCAATACAAGCAACATAAAACCAACTTGGTAGATATTATACCAAGCCTGCACAAGCATCGGATCGAGCGACTGCATGAGGTATTTATCATACAATCCACTCATCGAACCTGTTATAGCCGATAGTAACATAAAAAATACCCACTTGTTTTTCTTGAAATTAATCCCCTCCTTCTTGCCCGACAGCGAAAGTAGGAAGAAAGAGCTAATTGCCAACACCACCCCGATCCATTGATAGAGATTTAATCGCTCTTGAAAGATCAACATCGCGCAGCAAAGCGTCATTACGGGTTGCATTGCTTTGATCGGACCTGTAATCGTTAATGGCAAGTGTTTAGTGGCAAAGTATGCAAAATGCCACGACGATAATACAATCACCGACTTTAATGCAATCTGCAAATGAGCTGCCAAAGGTGCCGAAGGAACATAAAATAATGTACCCTGTAGCAACGGAGGATTCATATGCGACAACACCACAAAAGGCAAAAAGATAAAAGAACAAATCAGTGTATTAAAAAACAACACTGGCACAACAGCATTTCCGTTGAGCGATGTTTTTTTATTTATATCATACAATCCGAGCAAAAAGGCAGAAACAAAAGCGAATGCTATCCACATATATTATTTAGTTTTAATCAGGCTTACGCTTTTAATTCCGTACCAAAGATAGTTTCGGGATAGTCTACTTCAACAAGATACAACGCCTGTCCTGGTGCTGAAGAACCTGCACGCCCTCTATCCTTAGCCTCTATCACTGCTCTAAAACCAGCAAGCGAAAGTTTACCACGCCCCACTTCAAACAGTGTACCTACAATGGCACGCACCATGTTGCGCAAAAAGCGGTCTGCCTGAATCGTAAACACCCACAGCGAACCTTGTTGTTCCCAGTAAGCCTTTTTGATTACACAGTTATTCGTTTTCACATCTGTATGGAGTTTACTAAAGCTGGTAAAGTCGATGTATTCGAATAGAATTTGTGCGGCAGCATTCATCGCCTCAAAATCATATTCGCCGTATATCTTGGCTACACCGTCAAAGTTGAATGGATCTTTTTGGTTTGTTACCACATAATGATACGTACGTGCTGTCGCATCAAAGCGAGCATGTGCATCGGCACAAACAGGTACGATGTTATAAATTGCAATCTCTTTAGGGAGCAGGCGGTTTAGCTTCTCTTGCAACTGCGGAATATCCGCAATAGGCAATTCAAAATCTACATGGGCAATCATCAACTTGGCATGTACGCCAGCATCCGTTCGCCCTGCACCCACAATAGCCATAGGCGTACGCATAATTGTAGAGAGTGCTTTTTCGATACACGACTGCACACTTACACCATTGGGTTGATTTTGCCATCCGCAAAAGTTTTTCCCATTATATCCGAGGTAAATAAAATAACGTTTCAATAGAACAATAATTTAATTAGAGTTATTTTCGGACAAAGATACGACATTTTTAGTCAATACATCCATGGTGTTTACTTTCACTAAAAGCGCATTAAAGCAAATAAGATAAATTAATACGTAAAAAGGTATGGTGCATCGACTAAAATACTGTAATTTTGCACGCTGAAACAAAACAACATCACCAATAAGATCCTTTTAATCGAAAGGATTCTTTAATTAATTTCAACAAACTAAGATTTTATATGTTAGAATCGTTATTGCAATCTTCTTATTTCGCCCTGTTTTCAATTGTGGCGTTAGGTTTTATGTTAGGTAGAGTTCGCTTTAAAGGATTATCGCTAGACGTGTCCGCAGTTATCTTCATCGCCCTTCTTTTTGGACATTTCGGAGTGATTATTCCTAAGGAATTAGGTAACTTTGGATTGGTTTTATTCATCTTCACCATTGGAATACAGGCTGGCCCTGGATTTTTCGATTCTTTTAAATCAAAAGGAAAGGTTTTAATTCTAATCACGTTACTTATTATCTCATCCGCCTGTTTAACAGGAATTGGATTTAAGTATCTGCTCGATTTGGATACGCCAAGTGTGGTTGGATTAATTGCAGGAGCGCTTACCAGTACACCTGGACTGGCAGTTGCGATTGATAGTACACAATCATCGTCAGCTTCTATCGCTTATGGTATTGCTTACCCTTTTGGTGTGATTGGTGTGATTTTATTCGTCAAGCTACTCCCTAAAATATTCCGTAAAGACATCAACGAGGAGGCTCGTAAAATAGATTGCTTACGCAAAGGAAAGTATCCAAGCTTAACAACTGGAACTTTTAAAATTAGCAATGCTAACATCTTTGGTAAAACATTACTACAACTACAAGTACGTAGTATGACTGGTGCTGTAGTATCACGCATCAAGCATGGTAAAGTAACTGAGATGCCTACAGCACATACATTGTTACAAGAGGGCGACTTAATCAAAGCCGTTGGTAACGATAAAGCATTGGCTCAATTAGCCATGTTAGTGGGCGAGCGTATCGAAGGTGATATTCCATTGGCTACGACACACGAGATTGAATCGTTACTACTTACTGATAAGTCGGTAATCAATAAAACACTCGGACACCTCAACTTGCAAGGTACTTTTGGTTGTACCGTTACACGTATTCGCCGAAGTGGTATTGATTTAGCACCGAACCCAAGCCTATTGCTTAAATTTGGTGATAAACTGATGGTAGTTGGTGAAAAAGAGAATGTAAAGGAGTTAGGTCAATTCTTAGGAAATGACGAAAAGAAACTTTCAGATACAGATTTCTTCCCTATCGCTATGGGTATCGTATTAGGTGTATTGTTCGGAAGAATCAATATTTCGTTTACTGAAGAGATTGCATTCTCTCCAGGTCTTACAGGTGGTATCTTGATTGTGGCATTGGCATTAAGTGCTATTGGCAAAACAGGTCCTATTATCTGGTCTATGTCGGCTTCTGCCAATCAATTACTTCGTCAGTTGGGTTTGTTACTCTTCTTAGCAGAAGTAGGTACATCGGCTGGTGTTAATTTAGTGTCTACATTCGAAACAAGTGGTATCACGTTGTTTGCTGTTGGATTAGCGATCACGATTGTTCCAATGATTGTGGCAACCGTAGTAGGTCATTTTGTATTTAAGATTAACATCCTAGATCTAATGGGAACCATTACGGGGGGAATGACAAGTACACCTGGTTTAGCTGCTGCCGATTCTATGACTGACAGTGATGCACCAAGTATTGCGTATGCAACTGTATATCCAATCGCTATGGTATTCTTGATTGTATTTATTCAAATAATTGCAAGTGTGATTGTGTAAACGAACATTATATGAACAAAAAAAGGCGTTGATACTTAATTGTATCAGCGCCTTTTTTTGTGTAGATGGATAGCGAATTGCTCGCTTTAGTTCTTGGGCAACGAGATAATAAAGCAGCTACCACAGCCTAACTCACTTTCGACACGTATGGTGCCTGCGTGCGCCTCAACAAAGTCTTTTGAGATGGCAAGTCCAAGTCCGCTGCCTTGCACTTTGGTACCTGGCACACGGAAGTAACGGTCGAATATTGTTTTGTGATAGCGTGAATCTATCCCTTTGCCAAAATCTTTTATGTATACCTCTATCTTATTATCCACCTCTTTTGCACCTATGATTATACGCGCATTATCCGACGAGTAATGAATTGCATTTGATAAGAGATTGGTTACAACCCAAGCAATCTTTTCGCTATCTACAAAAAGCTTTTCGATGGTTTCGGGGTATTGAACTTCAATATTACATTCAAACTTAGCTGCCAGAACCCTTGTTGCACCGATGGCGTAATTAATGAGTTCGATGGGTTTCGTTATTTTGGGGCTTAATTGTAGAACGCCTGCTTCTACTTGCGTCATTTTAAGCAGTTCGCTCGATATACTTAAAAGCCTATCGCTGTTTTCGCTGATGCTTTGCGCCAAGGCTGATTGCTCGTCGTTGATTGCTCCAATGCGGTTATCTTTGAGTAGTTTGACACTCATCATAATGGCGGAGATGGGAGTTTTTAGCTCGTGCGAAATAACGGAGATAAAGTTTGTTTTCGCATTGTCTAACTCCTTGAAGCGTGTAATATTGTTGAGCATGATGACTATTCCCGAATCTTCGGGCAACGCAAGATAGTGCACATCGAAATAACTCTCCTTATCGTTTGTGTAGATTTTGAGCGGTTCGTCGTCTACTTTGCTATCTATTCCTTTTACCAACCGGCGAAGCAGATCATTGGATAGCGAAAGGTCTAGTGCCGACTTTTTAAGCATCTTCTCCGACGGTATATTGAGTATTGCGGTGGCTGTTTTATTGACAAATAGGATATTCTTTTCGCTATCCAACCCGATGATAGGCTCGTCTATGGAGTTGATTACGATCTCCAGATACTGCTTGGTCGATATGATGCGTGCCATGCTGCTTTGTTGGAACTGTGCCAACTCCTCTGCCATGTTGTTAAAGGAGGATGCCACTTCGCCGAACTCTGACTTTTCGTCGAAACGCAACCGCTTATCGTAATTATGGTTGGAGATTTCGAGGATTCCTTCGATCAGCTTTTCGATGGGGTTGGTAAGCGTTTGCGGGATTTTGATAAGCATGCAAACGGCTACTACGAAACAGAGCAGGGCTAAAACAATCATCAAGATTAGGGCTTGATGGGCGGTGTTGGTTGCTATTTCGGACTTCTTTTCGATCGCATTTCCATTGAGTAGAATAATCATATTGATTGTCTCGCTCAGTGCAATGAGGTTCGCCTTCGAGGGTGCTGTGCGGTATGTATTGAACTGCTTTTCGAGCTGTGCGGTATGCTTATCTTCGGCATTTTCGCTGATGTTGCGCTGTTGTAGGGCGAGGTTTTCGCTGAATGTTGCGAGGGCGAGAAGCGAATCGGTCTCCAAATTATGGATAGACCAGAGCATTTTTTGCGCATACTTTACGGAGTTGTAGTTGTCGGCAAGAATATTTTCGGTGTTGCGCTTGCTGCGTTCAGTTGTGTGTGCGGCGTAAGCTCCCAGTAGCGTGATTATTGCCAGCAAGAGTCCGATCGAGAGAGAAATTTTAGTTCTTATTTTCATTATGATAGTATAATCAAGTCAATATTCGATTTTGCGAGTGAGGTGCAGAGGTGTCGGTAGCGAAACGATGCGAGGAGGATGTTTCGCCACTTGATCTTGGGTCTGCCTATGCAAACGATGCTTACTGGGGCAGAGTGGCAGATGTGGACAATTCCTTCGACCACCGTTTTTGCATCGTGCTGAATGATGGTTGCTCCAAGCTCGGTTGCCAATTTGAAGTTGTTAATCAAATGCCGCTGTGCTGCAAGCGAGATATTGTCGTTCTGCTCTGCTGGCGTGCGGACGTATAGCACCGAGAATGGGGCGTTGTTTCGTGTAGCGAGGCGCGCCACTTTGCGGATGATGCGTTTGGAGCTTTTCTCGGCGCTGCTGATGCAAGCCAAGAAATGTTCGTGGCGGAGCCTTACGTTTTGGTTCACCTCAAGCTCGACTTTCTTCTCCACCCGTAGGGCAACCTCTTTGAGTGCCAGCTCGCGCAGTTGGAGGATGTGTTCGGGTTTGAAAAAGTTGCTCAGTGCGATGGCTACCTTGTCGGTACTATATATTTTGCCTTGTTTGAGGCGTGTAATTAATTCGTCGGCGGTTAGGTCGATGTTTACCACCTCGTCTGCCACAGCCAATACGCTATCGGGCACGCGTTCGGAAACTTCGATGCCTGTTATGCTCTCAATCTCTTGGTTCAGGCTCTCTATATGCTGAATGTTGATGGCACTGATTACGTTGATTCCGGCATCGAGTATATCAAGTACATCTTGCCATCGCTTCTCGTTTCTACTTCCATCCACGTTGGTGTGGGCGAGTTCGTCTACAAGCACCACTTCGGGGTGTTCGCGTAGGATGAGGTCGAGATCCATCTCTTCGAGCTCTTTGCCACGATAGAAAATCTTGCGACGTGGAATCTCCGGAACGCCTGCTGCCATCTTGGCTGTGCCTACTCTGCCGTGCGTTTCAACATAGCCGATGCGGGCATCTACGCCGCTATCAATAAGTTCTTGAAGCTCTTGAAGCATGCGGAATGATTTGCCCACGCCAGCAATCATGCCGATGTAGATCTTGAATTTACCACGGCGCGAGCGTCGAATCAGGTCTAAAAAATGTTGCGCACTATGTTCCATATTCTAATTTTTAGATAAGCAAAGGTAGATAAAAAATCAAAGCTGCCCACGTTGGCAGTCGAAACCGAGCCGAAACCTCGCGGAAAGGTCGCCAACGCCTCGGGTGGGGGAATGCAAATACTCCTATCACCCAAAAATGCCTTGGTGAGAGGAATGCAAATGCGTGAGAACCCCAAAAACACCTCGGCGAGAGGAATGCGAGCTCGCGTTGCCCTTGTGACGCCTCGGTGAGGGGGAATCGAGCTCGCGGCTCGTTGCCAACGCCTCTGAAAGCATGCCACGAGCTTGCATTCCTCTGTCGGACCCCTCGGTAGGGGTGCCACGAGTTCGCATTCCTCCGTCAGAGCAAAAAGTGACCTTCCCACGAGCTCGCGGCTCGGTTTCGACGCATTATTTTAAAATCTCTTGCTGATTGTCAGCTCTATCCAAAGCGATATTGAGTTCTAAGACGTTGATATACGGTTGTCCAACCAGCGGTTTGTGCGTTGCGCAGGCTACAATTTCGGCAATGCGTGCCTCTTTTATGTTGCGAACTTCAGCAACACGACGGATTTGCACCTCAGCCGCCACGGGAGAGATGTGCGGATCGAGTCCACTAGCACTGGCTGTTACCAATTCGGAGGGTAGATCTTTGCGCTCCAAGTATGGATGCGACTCCAGAAACTTAGCTATGCGCATATCTACCTCTTTTAGGTAGGTTGGATTAGATGCTGCTTTGTTGCTTCCGCCCGAACCTGCTCCGTTATAATCCACTGCCGAGGGACGTCCCCAAAAGTAGTTCATCTCACTGAATTGTTGCCCCACGTTAGCAGCTCCAACTACGTTGCCATTTAGGCTCAGCGTTTCTGCTTCTCCTTGGTTTGGTGCAATTACGCGTGCAAACCCCCAAAGCACCATCACATAGCCGACAAATAGAATCACACAAAAAACGATGGTCATCTTTATTGATATTAAAATTGTTTTCATCTTGTATTGTTACATTATTATGGCAATCGCCATGTCGATTAATTTAATTGCGATAAATGGTACGATAGCTCCACCAACACCATATATCAATAGGTTTCGTCTGAGCAGTGCCGATGCACCGATTGGTTTATATTGCACACCCCTTAACGCCAACGGAATAAGTGCGGGTATAATAAGCGCATTAAAAATAACGGCGGACAAGATCGCTGACTCTGGCGAGTGCAGATTCATTATATTCAGTGCCGATAGTGCCGGAATAGAACCCATAAAGAGTGCCGGAACGATGGCGAAGTATTTCGCCACATCATTCGATATACTAAATGTTGTAAGCGTTCCACGGGTGATAAGCAACTGCTTGCCGATTTCGACTACTTCGATAAGTTTCGTTGGGTCGTTGTCCAAATCTACCATATTACCAGCCTCTTTGGCGGCTTGCGTTCCGCTATTCATTGCGATACCCACGTTTGCTTGTGCCAATGCTGGTGCATCGTTTGTACCGTCGCCCATCATGGCAACGAGTTTTCCTGAGGCTTGCTCACGACGGATATATTCCATCTTATCTTCGGGCTTAGCCTCGGCAATAAAATCATCTACGCCTGCTTTTTGTGCAATATACTTTGCGGTAAGTGCGTTATCTCCTGTCACCATAACCGTTTTCACGCCCATTTTACGGAGACGTTCGAACCGCTCCTTAATGCCTGGTTTGATAATATCCTGTAGTTCGATAACGCCTAAAACCTCCTTATCCTTAGATACCACAAGCGGTGTACCACCATTGGATGATATCTTTGTTGTGAATTCGTCAGCAATAGCAGGATACGTTGTGCCAGCAGCTTCGACAAGCGCTTTGATGGTTTCGGATGCTCCTTTAACGATTGTTGTTCCACCTCTAAATTCTACACCCGAGCATTTAGTCTGTGCCGTAAAATCAATCCACTTGCAACCAGCTAATTTTGCATTATCAACCACATACCCCTTGCTTGCGCATAACTCTACGATAGACTTTCCCTCTGGCGTTGTGTCGGCAATCGAGGCACAAAGACAGGCTTCGATAAACTCTTTTTCGTGGCTTGCATCCACTACGTATAAGCGTGTCGCTTTACGGTTACCGATTGTTATTGTTCCTGTTTTGTCGAGTAGTAGCGTGTCGATATCTCCTGCTACTTCTACTGCTTTACCCGATTTAGTAATCACATTTGCCCGAAGCGCTCTATCCATTCCTGCGATACCGATCGCCGAAAGCAATCCGCCAATAGTTGTTGGAATTAGGCAGACAAAAAGAGAAACAAGTGATGCAATGGTTACAACCGTCGAGGTATACTCCGCCATCGGCTTGAGCGTTACACAAACAATTACAAATATCAGCGTAAACCCTGCCAACAGAATGGTTAAGGCAATCTCATTGGGGCTTTTTTGACGTGATGCACCCTCAACAAGCGCAATCATTTTATCTAAAAAGCTCTCTCCTGCCGACGCGGTTACACGTACAACAATCCGATCCGAAAGCACCTTAGTACCTCCCGTAACGGATGTTTTATCACCCCCCGACTCACGTATTACGGGTGCAGACTCTCCCGTAATGGCACTCTCGTCAATAGAGGCAAGCCCCTCGATAATCTCACCATCCGAAGGAATAATATCGCCTGCTTCGCACTCAAAAACATCGCCTCTACGAAGCATGGCGCTGCTTATAACCTCAACCTTATCGCCATTTAGTTTTTTGGCAGGCGTCTCTTCGCGTGTTTTACGCAACGACTCAACCTGCGCTTTACCACGAGCCTCGGCAATAGCCTCGGCAAAGTTGGCGAAAAGAAGCGTGGCAAAAAGAATGATAAAGACAACAAGGTTATAGACGAAAGAGCCTTGAGCATCCCCTCCGCTAAACAACACACTCATAGTTACAACCCCCATAATAAAGGTTGCTACCAGCACTGTAAACATTACTGGATTTCGATACATTACAGCGGGGTTCAGCTTTACAAAAGACTCCTTCAAAGCGCTTAACACTTGTTCGCGTGTAATAAATTTATTCTGTTTCATCGTTTATCTGATTGTTAAATATTCTGCTATAGGTCCGAGCGTCAAAGCAGGGAAGAAAGATAAGGCAGCAATAATAAATATGACGGCAAATGTCATTACCGAAAAGGTTACTGTATCTGTTTTGAGTGTTCCTGCATTTTCCGAAATATATTTCTTCTGTGCTAAAATGCCCACAATGGCTACTTGAGCAACGATAGGCAGGTAGCGCGAAACGATAAGGGCTATCCCTGTCGAAATATTCCAAAACGGTGTATTATCGCTTAGCCCCTCGAATCCCGAACCGTTATTGGCTGCACTCGATGTGAACTCATAAAGCATTTGACTCAAACCATGAAACGAAGGATTGCTTAACCACGCAGCAGCAAGTTCGGAATCGTTTACCGCCAAGTGTGCTGCAATAGCTGTTCCGCATAGAATCACAAACGGATGTAACAGCGCTATCATAATAGCGATCTTCATCTCTTTTGCCTCAATCTTCTTACCCAAAAACTCAGGCGTTCGCCCCACCATCAATCCACTGATAAATACGGCAATGATGATAAAGATATAGTAGTTCATAAACCCAACACCCACACCGCCAAACCAGCAGTTAATCTGCATATTGAGCATCGTAAGCATTCCCGAAAGTGGCGTGAGACTATCGTGCATACCATTAACTGAGCCGTTCGATGTTACCGTAGTTGTCATTGCCCACAGTGCCGTAGCAGCCGAACCAAATCGCACCTCTTTACCCTCCATAGAGCCATTGAGTTGCGAAATACCCATTTCAGCAATTTTAGGATTACCACCCAACTCTTGTCCAACGGATATAAACACAGTAGTTATATAGGCTATAAACATAACTCCAAATATGCAGGCAGCAAATTTTCGTTTCTTCAAATAAAAGCCCAAGCACCAAATCAATGCCATTGGAATCAGAAGAATTGAGATACACTCTACCATATTCGTAAAATAAGAAGGGTTCTCAAGTGGGTGCGATGAGTTTACACCAAAGAAACCACCTCCATTTGTTCCCAACTGCTTAATTGCAACAATTGCGGCAACTGGTCCCTGAGAAATCACTTGTTCTGTACCTTCCAATGTTGTAATGGTTTGTTTTCCTTCTAATGTCATTGGGGTTCCGCCAACAATAAGGAGCATACCCACAACCATAGAAAGCGGAATAAGAATACGTGTTAGTGTACGTATAAGATATACCCAGAAATTGCCCAATGTTGTGCTAGTCTTAGCGCACATACCTTTCAATACAGCAGCAAAAGCAGCCATACCTGTTGCAGCAGTCACAAATTGAAATAACATGATAACAAAAATCTGCGTGAAATAGGTTAATCCATTCTCACCGCTATAATGTTGAAGATTGCAGTTAACCAAAAAACTAATACAGGTATTAAATGCCTGCGAAGCACTTTGCCCAACATTGCCATCGGGATTTAAAGGTAAAAAACCTTGTATAAAAACAAGTACCATTCCCCATACGAACCAAAAAAGATTCAATGTTAAAAGAACGCTCAAAAAACGCTTCCAACCCATTTGTTCTTTCGGGTCTATCGAACATACTTTGTAGATGCAATTCTCAATTGGAGTAAGAAAATCCATAAAACTTTTCTCTCCACGATAAACTGTTGCAATATATCGTCCAAGCGGATAACTTAAAAGTACTAAGATTAGTACTTGCAGGGCAACACCCCAGATTTCATAATTCATTTCGTATTCATTTCATTTTAATAATTCATACACCTTTAGCCTTTAGAATTTTTCAGGCTTAACCAATACATACACCAGATAGCAAAATATTGCTATGCTAACAAGAAACAGCGTTAGATACATAATTTTCAGATTTTATCGAACCATTTAATAGCAAGAAAAAAGATCGCAAAACAAACAAACCCCGATGCTAGGAGTAAGATAAACATAAACAATTCATTCATTTTTATTCTATTTTAATTAGTTGTTTAGTTTATAATAGTCCAAAAGCGTGCCACAAACAATAAAGCACACAGAACCAGCAGCTTAGTTTTTTCGCAAAAAAAAGACCCTTTCATTATGAAAGGGTCTTTTACCAAATTGGGATATGGTGTATCTAATATGTTATTATGTAGCGAGGTTGTACTCCTCTATTTTTCGGTACAACGTTGTCAATCCTATCTTCATCAAACGGGCAGCTTCCGTCTTATTGCCTCCTGTATATTGAAGCATCCGACAGATATGTGCCTTCTCAACGGCTGCCAACTCTACCCAATCAATCGTTGAGCCTTGCGAGACTTGAATATCAACGGGAAGATCATTTAACTTGAGCACTCCATCCGAAGATAATATAATACTACGCTCCATCACGTTACGCAATTCACGGATATTTCCTTTCCATGCATAGTTCTTAATGGCTTCAAAGAATAGTTCCTCAACGTCATTGATTGTGATATTCATCTTTGCAGCAAACCCATTGATAAATGTTTGGGCAAGCAGTACCACATCATCGCCGCGTTCACGCAGTGGCGGTAGTTCGATTGCAAAAACAGATAGTCGGTAAAATAGGTCTTCCCGAAACTCACCTGCTTCGACCATAGCCTTTAGGTTACGATTCGTTGCCGTGATAACGCGAACATCTACGCGCGTCGTTTTTGTATCGCCAACAGGTATAAATTCACCTGTTTCAAGTGCGCGAAGTAGTTTTGTTTGAAGCGTTGGAGGCATCTCCCCCACTTCATCTAAAAAGATAGTGCCTTTATCGGCTTGTTCGAAAAGTCCTTTTTTATCTTTTGTTGCACCTGTAAATGCACCAGCTTTGTAACCAAACATTTCACTTTCGATCAATTCGCCACTTAAAGCGCCACAGTTTACTGCAACAAAACTTCCCTTGGCTCTTGTACTTGCATGATGAATAGCGGATGCGAAAACCTCTTTTCCTGTTCCTGTTTCGCCTGTAAGCATGATGGTAGCCTCTGTTGGTGCAACCTTTTTAGCCATCTCTACAGATAAAAGGATTGTTTTTGATTTGCCTATAATCGAATCAAAAGAGTAGTCTTTTTTAATCAACGACTCCAATTTAATCAAACGCTTTCGCTGTGCCACTTTCTCGGCAGCATTTGCTAACATTGGAATAATCCGATCATTGTCGTCTCCCTTTGTCAAATAATTATAAGCTCCACTCTGTATAGATTGAACTCCATCCATTATATTTCCGTGCGCAGTAAGCATAATAATCTCACCATCTACAAGAACTGATTTTAGTTCGGGGATAGCACTTACACCATTCCCATCGGGCAGAAATACATCGCATAATACAATATCGGGTTGATGTTGCTTTATTTGCTTCACGCCATTTTTGATAGAATCGGCTTGCAATACTTCGTATCCTTCGAGTGATATTATCCTCGAAAGAAGTTTTCGTATTTGAGCCTCATCGTCTATAATCAGTATTTTTGTCATAATTATTTTATTTTACAAG
>CAMQTD010000070.1 GCA_947036995.1 uncultured Parabacteroides sp. | reverse complement strand
ACCAGGCTGCAGACCCTTTGGTGGATATACACGGGCATTGGTTACCGGGTGTAGATGATGGGGCTGCGGATGAAGCTGCCTCGACTGAATTACTAGCCTATATGGATGCCTTGCAGATAAAGCGTGCTTACTGCACGCCACATGTGATGGAGGCTGTGCCGAATAACAACAAGGCATTCTTAACGAAGCGTTTTGAGGTATTGCTTGCTATGCAGCAAACGGAACGCCTAAAGCCTGTGTCGGAGCAAACGACAGGGTTGGCTACGCTCGATCTGAGGCTGGCTGCTGAGTATATGTTAGATGTGTATTTTGAAAAGCATCTCGCGGAAGGCTTATTGGGGTATGCTGGTAATAAAGTGTTGCTAGAGACTTCGTATATGGCTCCTCCACGTGATTTTTTGGACTTGCTCTATAAGGTGCAAGTAGCAGGGTATCATGTGATATTGGCACATCCAGAGCGGTATATTTATATGGATGCGGCATACTATAATCGGTTAATTGATTTGGGGGTGCAGTTTCAACTGAATCTGCTCTCGGTAAGTGGGTATTATGGTAAGCGTGCACAAGAGAAGGCGCTTACACTACTCGATAGAGGTGCATATAGTTATGTGGGTTTAGACTTGCACCGTTTAGGGATGCGCCCAGGGATAAAGGATATCAAATTATCTGCTAAGCGCATCGACCTAATCAAGGGTCTTTATGCTGGAAATGCAACGCTGTGGGGGTGAAATCCTCACTAGGTGGTATATCTGAATGAAAACAAAAAAAACTCCCCAACATCGTGTGCTGAGGAGTTTTTTATTTAATTTCTTTAGCTTCCATCATATCTAGCTCGTTTTTATCGGAATCAATAAATTTGTATTCCATAAAGGCTAGACTTTGATTTGGAATCACTTTCATACCCAGAGAGTATTTCAGTTTCCACTTCCAACTTAAGGGGAAGAGTCCTTTGTTAATAAATGCTGAGATGTAGGGATGTACATGTAGTACAAACTTTTTCACCTTGTGTTTGTTGACTAAACAATCAATTTTACTTTCTAAACTATCTGTGAAAAGGATTGATGGCTTCATGGTTCCTGTTCCAAAACAAGCTGGACAGGTTTCTGAGGTGTCAATGTCCATCACTGGACGTACCCGCTGACGGGTGATTTGCATTACGCCGAACTTGCTTAGAGGAAGGATATTATGCTTCGCTCGGTCGTTAGCCATTGCCTTATTCATGTGTTCGAAAAGCTTCTGTCTATTGGCAGCTTCGCCCATGTCGATATAGTCTACTACGATAATACCTCCCATATCACGCAGGCGTAATTGGCGGGCTATTTCGTCG
The DNA here is from genome assembly GCA_947036995.1 of uncultured Parabacteroides sp. GTDB lineage: Bacteria > Bacteroidota > Bacteroidia > Bacteroidales > Tannerellaceae > CAMQTD01. The sequence goes on along the minus strand of CAMQTD010000070.1, from coordinate 12,520 downwards.
GCAGCAGCTAGGTTAACGTCGATAGCCGTTTTCTCTTGAGCATCGCTGCCTTTGGAACGGTTTCCACTGTTAACGTCTATAACGTGCATTGCTTCGGTATGCTCAATGATCAGATAGGCACCACTTTTGTATGTGATCGTTTTGCCAAAAAGAGATTTAATCTGTTTTGTAACCGCAAAATTATCAAAGATAGGTAATTCGTTGGTGTATCGCTGTACAATATTCTCTCTACCAGGGGCGATTAAGCTCACGTAGTCTTTGATATTGTTGTATACATCCAAGTCGTTAACGTAAATGTTTTGGAAAGAGGGGCTGAATATATCACGCAGAAGAGCAACGGTACGTGCCGTTTCTTCGTAGATCATAGCCGGAACTTTGACCTTTGTAATTTTGGTGATATTGTCCTCCCAACGTTTCAGTAATGTTTTTAGCTCGTGATCGAGTTCTGCTACACGTTTACCTTGTGAAGATGTGCGTACAATTACACTGAAATTCTTAGGTTTGATGCTTTGAATAAGCTGTTTTAAACGGGCACGTTCCTCGCTCGATTTAATTTTTTGCGAAACAGAAACTTTGTCGGCAAAGGGGATTAAAACAATAAACCTTCCAGCAAATGAAAGCTCGGAAGTTAATCGTGGTCCTTTGGTTGAGATAGGTTCTTTAGCAATTTGAACCAACACTTCTTGCCCTACCTTCAATGTTGTGCTTATGCTTCCTTCTTTTTCAAGATCTGGCATAAGTTGCATTTTAGATACGACAGGAAATCTTTTTGGATCACCCAACGCCTGTTTTAAAAACTTTTGTTGAGAGTTGTAATTTTGACCTAAATCTAAATAGTGAAGAAAAGCATCCTTTTTATACCCTACATCAATGAACGCAGCATTTAGACCCGGCATCAGCTTTTTGACCTTGCCAAGATAAATATCACCAACAGCGAAGGAAACGTTGCGAGCTTCTTTTTGAAGCTCAACTAAGCTTTTATCTTCCAGTATGGCAATAGATACCTCATTGGGTTGTACATCTACTACTAATTCACTGTTCACTTTTGAGGAGGATTAAATTAAGACCTTAAATAATACGCAAAGAACAAACTTAAAAGGTCTATATTAAGTTTGTTCTTTAGAGTTCAGCTAGACTTATTTTTTCTTATGTCTATTCTTTTTTAGTCTCTTCTTGCGCTTGTGCGTAGACATCTTATGTCCCTTTCTTTTTTTTCCGCTTGGCATCGATTTTGAATTTTTAAATTAAACTTATAATAAATTATTTTACTTCGTTAAGAAATGTTTTCGCTGGCTTGAAAGCAGGAATGTTGTGCTCAGGAATAATGATCGTCGTATTTTTAGAAATATTACGAGCCGTTTTTTGAGCTCTTCTCTTGATAACGAAACTTCCGAACCCTCTAAGGTACACATTGTCTCCATCTGACAATGATCCTTTTACTATTTCCATAAAGGATTCAACACTCATGAGAACCGACGCTTTGTCTATCCCGGTACTCTTTGAAATTTCGTTAACGATATCTGCTTTAGTCATGTCTTATATTGATAATTGATAATTAATGATTTAAACCTATTAATTTTGGATGCAAATATAAGGCTTTTTATTCGAGTAGAAAAAGTTTTGTAAGTCAAAATATATAAAAAGTTTTGCCAAAGTCTCGATAAATCGTTGTATGTTTGCAGTAATCAACGGGTTATCTGTTATTAACTACCTGAAATAAAAAATATGCTTAATAGTGAAAAAGATTTGAGAATCAGTAAAATGCTTCGTTTATGGTATGATTCGCACAAACGTGACTTGCCGTGGAGGCATACAAATGACCCTTATTTAATTTGGATTTCGGAGATAATACTGCAACAAACGCGCGTAGATCAGGGATTAGATTATTTTTATCGCTTTACCGAACGCTTCCCAACAGTGCTGGATTTGGCGAATGCACAAGAGGAGGAGGTGCTTAAATATTGGCAAGGTTTAGGGTATTATAGTAGGGCGCGTAATTTGCATGCAACGGCTGTGATAATTAAAGAACAGTATGCAGGTGTGTTCCCGACACAGCATAAAGAGGTGCTCGCACTGAAAGGTATTGGCGAGTATACGGCAGCAGCTATCACCTCTTTTGCTTGGAATATGCCCTATGCTGTGGTAGATGGGAATGTGTTTAGGGTGCTTTCGCGTCTGTTTGGCGTGAGCGATCCGATTGATACAGGGAAAGGAAAGAAGCTGTTTACGGAGTTGGCGTATGCGCTCTTAGATGTGCCGCATGCAGGGGAGCATAATCAAGCAATTATGGAGTTCGGGGCGTTGCAGTGTGTGCCACAATCGCCACAATGTGCAGCGTGTGTGTTACAAGATCATTGTGTGGCATTTGCAACGAACAGTGTGCAAAGCTATCCTGTAAAACAACAGAAGATAAAAGTAACCAATAGATACTTGCATTACTTCCATATTGTTCTGGATGATAAGACTTACCTACACCGTAGGGATAAAAAAGATATTTGGCAGGGGTTATTCGAGTTTCCGCTGATAGAAACAGCTGGTTTGCAGACGTATGATGCGTTAGTGCAAACAGATGCCTATAAGCAGCTGTTCGAGGGGTGTAGTATTAAGCATATTACATTATCCCTAGCCAATAAGAAACATGTACTTTCTCATCAGGTGCTGTATGCGAACTTTTATACGATCGAGCTTTCTCGAGCAGGAGCAGGGTTAGATGGGTATCAGCAAATCGCCTCTGAAACGCTAGATTCGTTTGCCGTTTCGCGCTTGATGCATATTTATTTAGAGAAAATGGCTTGATGCTTTGAAAAGTGATTGAATTTCTGTTTCTTTGTATTTATATAAGAATGTAGGGTTAAAATATAAAGCTATGTCGTTGAATAAAGTGATTTTGATAGGAAATGTAGGTAAAGACCCCGATGTAAGGTATTTTGATGGAGGTTCGGCACTTGCAAACTTCCCTGTGGCCACATCGGAACGAGGTTATACACTTGCAAATGGTACCGTTATACCAGAACGCACCGAGTGGCATAATATTGTGGTAAGGCGCGATCAGGTTCAATTTGTAGAGAAGTGGGTAAAGAAAGGTTCGTCTGTTTATATAGAAGGAAAAATTCGGACACGAAACTACGACGATCAAGCAGGAGTGAAACGTTACATGACAGAGATTCATGCCGATCGTGTAGAGTTTTACAGCACGCCACGTAGAGAAGACGCGACGGCACAAACAGGTGGCGAAGCGAGTACTCCTACGCAACCTGTGGCACAACCAGCGGCAACGTTTCAGCAGCCGACACAAAATTTTCAAGAGCCGCGCGCTTTTTCAGCACCTCCGAGTGCCGCACCAGCGCCAGCACCGCGCGAAGATGCTGCCGCAATAGATGATTTACCATTTTAATAAGATATCCGAGCGGCTTTATGTTTGAATAAAATGTAAAGTCGCTTTATTGTTTCACTAATACAAACCTCCTTGGACTCAGCTTATTTTTTGTCAGATCTATTTTCCGACGTTTCGATGAATGCTTTATCGGTAGAGCCGGTAGTAGCACTTGTAATTGCTGTTTTTTTACTGTTTGCTTCAGGTTTTGTTTCTGCCTCTGAAGTGGCTTTCTTTTCGTTAGTTCCGGCAGATATAGAACAGATCAAAGAGCGGAATCAACTCGTAGATCGGTTAATAACAAGTATGCTGAATCAATCAGAGCGCCTGTTAGCCTCGATCTTGATAGCTAATAACTTTGTGAACGTAGCGGTAGTAACACTTTGTGCCTTCGGAATCAATACGCTGGTAAACTTTCCACCCAATTCGATGGTTGGATTTGTTACGCAAACAGTTGTGTTAACCTTCCTTTTATTGCTTTTTGGAGAGATTATGCCTAAGATTTATGCACAACGTAATGCATTAAAGTTTGCCCGTTTTGCAGCCCCTATGCTGAATGCAATTCAGCAGGCAGTGTCGCCGCTAGCACGCGTGCTGGTAGGTTCTACACACATTATAAACCGCATGTTGGTGAAGAAGAAGCAAGACCTTTCGGTCGATGATCTTTCTAAAGCCCTCCAACTTACCTCGAACGAAATTCCAGACGAGAAAGAGATGTTAGCAGAGATTATCAAATTCTACAACACCACAGCAGACGAGATTATGACGCCTCGCTTGGATATGGAAGATTTAGATATTAAAACGAGCTTCGGGAATGTAATTAAACAGGTGGTGAAGTTTGGATATTCGCGCATCCCCGTATTTGTAGGTTCGGCAGACCATATTAAAGGTGTGCTGTATATCAAAGACCTTTTGCCCTATATCGATAAGCCCGACACCTTTAAATGGCAGAGCTTAATCAGACCCGCCTATTTTGTACCCGAAACAAAAAAGATCGACGACCTACTCGAGGAGTTCCGCACCAATAAAATACACATGGCTATCGTGGTAGACGAATATGGTGGCACCTCAGGGCTTGTTACCATGGAGGATATCATGGAAGAGATTGTGGGCGAGATATCGGACGAGTATGATGATGATGCCAAGCAGTTTGTCAAACTCTCTGACGGAAGTCTCATATTCGAAGCAAAGATTCTGCTTACAGACTTCTTTCGCGTAATCAACCTCGATGCCGCTATCTTCGCCAAGTTAACCGAAGATGCAGAAACATTAGGCGGTTTGCTATTAGAGATTAAAGGCGATTTCCCCATTAAGCATGAGGTGATAGCCTTCGAATCGTATCGCTTCGAAATATTAGAGCTAGATAATAGACGTATCTTGAAAGTAAAATTCTCGATCGTACCATGATAGTAACGCATCATCAAAGCGACCAAATGTGTTGGGGGGTATGGAAGGTAGAAGAATCTGCCGACCAACTGCTAGCCATGCTCTCTCAAAAAGCATGGTACACATCCGCCTTATCACAATTTAAACTCGAAGCACGTAAGTGCGAGTGGTTGGCAGTGCGTGTGCTATTAATGCAGCTGCTACAGGAGGAGAAAGAGATCTGCTACGCAGCTTCGGGAGCGCCAAAGCTAGTGGATGGAAGTATGCATGTAAGCCTATCGCACACAAAGGGGTATGTAGCTGTTCAAGTAACGCGCCAGCAGCAGCATGCAGGGATTGATATCGAATACATTGCTCCACGGATACAGAAAATTCAGGAACGTATTATGAGTGAGACAGAGTTGTCTCACCTCAGTGTGCAGCAGCCTATTGTGCATGCCTTGCTGCATTGGTCTGCCAAAGAGACACTGTTTAAAGCCCTATTAACGCCCGATGTAGACTTTAGGGAACATCTGCATATTCATCCTTTTACACCCCAAGAGGCGGGTGTGTTTGGTGCGGACGAAACGCGTACAGCATTGCATCATGCATTTGAAATCGGATATAAGGTAACTGATTTGTATGTGTTAACTTATATCCACTAATTATTTCCCAAACGAAACCAAATAAGCCAGCTTTACCGAAATAACATTGGGCGATGATTGTGGGAAAGGGTCTACTTTCTTGCTTTTGAAGATGTTTCCTAAGCCATAATAGTAGCGTCCTTCAAGTACGAAGTATCCAATTTTAGTACGCAGCTCTATACCTGGTCCACCACATATACCCCAATCAAAATTGTTTTGAATCGGCATACCATGTTGTACAAGGGGATGATTCTCTTCGTTTTCTTGATCAATATTATCGAAATTACCGCTTGTTGTTGTTTTATCGCTTATCGCATAGCCTATTTTAGGACCGATATTAAAGAATGCCTTAAACTTCTCACTTCCGAAGTAAATGTGTGTGAGTACTGGAAGTTCAATGTAATTGATTACGCGGCTATAGGCGTATTCGGCTCCAAAGAACTCCTCTTGCCATCCCTGTTGTGCATAATTTAGTTCGACTTGTACGCCAACATTCTTTTCAGAATCGTATCTACCTACCAATCCGCCCGTATATCCAAGAAGCAACGAATTTTTTACTTTTGGTATAAACGATGTACCCGAAAATGTTGTACCGAACGAAGCCCCTACAACAAAACGAGGATTAAACTTTTTCTCCTGTGCCACAGCCCCAAGTGTTGAGACAAGGCAAAGGAGTATGATTGCAATTGTTTTGTTCATTATTACTGATTTACGGCTGTTTTAGTTACGGTATAATCAGGTTTAAAGTGTACTATAAATAGATTTGTATTTATAAATCCACCCCAATTATTAACTCTTTCAAAGAAGAATCCTGTTTGGATATTCTCTGAATCAGCTTTGTTTATATTTTTCTCAAAATTAATTCCTTGTGTATGCATTGTTTTAAGAAAGTAGAAGCCTGTATCGAAACCTAACATTCCATACTTCGGATAAGTTGCAATTAAATTTTTACTGTACCACTTCTTATAGTACTGATAAAAGTTTTTCACCTCACTTGATAAGTTATTTGCGTAGAAATAACTATATATATACGTGTTTAGGGCATAAAAATCTTCTAAGTAATCGTTTGTATAGGTTTGCCACTCAGGGTATCCAAAGAGGGTAAGTCCGAATTTAGGCTTAGAATGCTTAAGCGTTCTGAGAGGCGAAAGGATTTTAGACAGCGCCACAGAAGAGGCCGTAGATGGAATAATCAGTGTTGGCTTATCTAACGAACAAAGCGCTGAGATATTTGCAGTAAATTGTGCGCTATGTGTTAACTCCTTATAAGCAATGTTTTGCTGTTTGAGTTCCATTTTGAGTGTCTCAATGAATTGCGTTTTCTCTTCTCTGTCGTTCTTAAATTTAAGAATCACAATGTTGTAATCTTTAAATAACGAGCAAGCTGCTTGCGATGCTTTAGAGAAGAGATATGCTTGTGGAGTATTGACTTGGAATACGTATGCATTAGACAATACATCATCATTCTTAGAGGTAAGTGGAATCACATACTTTACTTTGTTTGATGCGCAGTGTTGTGCAAGGAGGTTGATTTGTGCATTCTCTACACCACCAATAACGACATCTTCCTTTTGCAGTTTATGTTCGTTGATTATCTTTTTGATCTGCTGAACACCACTACCTGTGTCGTAAACGGATAGGTTGATCGAGTAGCCTAAGTTTTTAAGACTATCGACGGCAAGTAAGAAGCCTTCGTAATACTCAATATACAATGCTGTGCGAGCCGAAGTTGTTTTTGTATTGGTAAAAGGAAGCAGAAGCGATACGTTTAATACGCTTGCTTTGTTGATTACATCTTTTTGGGTAAGCAGTGCATTGATTTCATTTTCAGACTCTTGCTTTTTTACGGGTTCTGCTACAACGATTTCAAACTTCTCAGGAATTAAGATTGTTGCACCCGCTTTAAGTTTACCTTTAATTTTAGGGTTTAGTTCTATTATTTGCTTTTTAGTAACGTCAAAGCGTCTGCAGATACTATAGAACGTATCTTTTTTCTTTATTTTGTAAGGCGTGTTTTTATGGATCGTTTTGGTATTCTCAATAATAACATCCTCGTTAATTGAGCTGTGCGGAATACGAATCGTTTTGCCGATTGTAAAAGTCTCCGTAGATAGCCCTGGATTAGCCGCTAAAATAGCTTCGGCAGGAATATCATATTTTATTCTAACGGCATACAATGTTTCACGCGGTTTGATGGTGTGAAAAATATATTCAGGGTTAGCCATTGGGTTTGCAGGAGTAATTATTGCTTTTTGTTTCTGAGGAATAATTAATTTAGCCCCCAACTGTATAGATACTTTGCTTTCAGGGTTTAGTCTGTATATCTCGTCTACACCAACACCATACATGGTGGCAATAGCATAAACTGTTTGACCACGCTCAACGGTGTGTTGAAACTGATCATCCACCTTTGTTTGGTTGTTTTGTTGAGGCGTACTACTTACTTGTGCAGTAAGTGCCATGCTGTGAATCATAAGAATAATAACGTATGCAAAAAACTTTACTCTTTTCATTGTAAAAATAAATTATTAAGATGCAAAGATAGTACTTTTCTCGTTAAAGCATCTAAAAGAGCATCTTTTTGCGTGTGTATATCCGTATAAAATAGTAATTTTGGAGACTATATCAAAATAGTTAAACGAATGAAATTAAATAATATCTTATCTTTTCTTGTTGCTGGCGTGGTCTGTTTAGGTGTAGCGTGTTCGGTAAGTTATACGGATGCCTCAAAGGAGTTGAAACAGAAGCCTACCGTGCTTTCGATGACAACTTCTCCCGAAATCCCTTCGCAGGTAATGTTTTGTAATAAACCGATCGATCTTACGCGTTACGATATGCACGAGCGATTTGATCGCGAGCTATCGAGTTTTACCTACTTTCACTCAACTACGATGTTGCTGTTTAAGCGTGCCAATCGTTATTTGCCTGTGATCGAACCTATCTTAAAAGCGTATGGTATCCCTGATGATTTTAAGTATTTGGCAATTATAGAGAGTCATCTCGACCCACGCAGTATATCGCCAGCCAATGCAGGCGGTATGTGGCAACTGCTAGCTGGTACTGCCAAAGAGAATGGCTTATGCATCATTCCTACGGTAGACGAACGCTATCATGTAGAGAAATCTACCGTTGCAGCGTGTAAGTATTTGAATAAGGCGTATAAGAAATATGGAAATTGGGCTACCGTAGCAGCTTCGTACAATGGAGGTATGGGACGTATCTCGGGCGAGTTACGCAAGCAATTTGCCGATGAATCGTTTGATTTGTGGCTTGTCGAAGAGACGTCGCGCTATGTGTTTCGCATCATGGCAATAAAAACTATTTTCGAGCAGCCCTATAAATACGGTTTTGTGTTCAAGGCCGCAGATTTATATAAGCCTATGCGTATGGAGTCTGTTGAGGTGACAGCGAATATACCCGACTTAGCCGCTTTTGCTAAAGAGCGTGGGTTAGACTATGCAGACATTAAGCGTTTTAATACATGGTTGAGAGACCGAAAGCTAATAACAGCAGGTCGTACGTTTACGATTCAACTCCCTAAAAAGGGCGATTTATATTATAAAACCCCCAATACAAAAGTGCACGACCCGCGTTGGGTAGTCGATTGATTGATACGCAATGCGTGAAATTCATTTTTTGGAAATTAAATAACGATAATGATCGATAAAAAAAAGATTGAAGGAGCAAGAATCTCCGTTTGGGGTGCTCGCGTTCATAATTTAAAAAATATAGATGTAGAGATACCACGTGATAGCCTTACGGTTATTACCGGAATGAGTGGTAGTGGTAAATCATCCTTGGCATTTGATACAATCTTTGCTGAGGGGCAACGTAGGTATGTAGAAACATTCTCTGCCTATGCACGTAACTTTCTGGGCAGCATGGAGCGCCCCGATGTGGATAAGATTACGGGATTAAGTCCGGTGATCTCTATCGAACAGAAAACAACCAACAAAAACCCACGCTCTACGGTAGGCACAACAACGGAGATATACGATTTTCTCCGTCTCCTCTATGCACGTGCTGGCGAGGCATACTCGTATCTATCGAACGAGAAGATGGTAAAATATACCGAACAGCAGATAATGGATCTGATTCTTTCGAACTACGAAGGACGAAAAACCCTCCTGTTAGCTCCTGTAGTGCGTAACCGTAAAGGACATTATAAAGAGCTATTCGAGCAAATTAGAAAAAAAGGATACCTCAATGTGCGTGTAGATGGTAAATTACGTGAGATTATTTACGGAATGAAGCTAGATCGCTACAAGATGCACACCGTTGAGGTGGTTGTAGATAAATTTTTGATAACAGCAACAGACGAGCGTCGCCTAAAAGATAGCTTGCGTATTGCCATGCGTTTAGGTGGTGGCTTGGTGATGGTATTGGATGTAGAGAGTGGCGAAGTGCGCCATTACAGCAGACAGTTAATGTGCCCTATAACAGGACTTTCGTATGGTGAGCCTGCGCCACATAACTTTTCGTTTAACTCGCCCTACGGTGCTTGTTCTAAATGTAAAGGGCTGGGTGTTGTAAACCTATTAGACATGGATAAAATTGTGCCAGATAAAGCGATGAGCATCTACCAAGGGGGTATTGCGCCACTGGGTAAATACAAAAACTCGATGATCTTTTGGCAGATAGAGGCTATTTGTGAGAAATATGGCGTTACGATAAAAACAGCGCTCAGCGAAGTGCCCGAAGAGGCTTTGGACGAAATAATGAATGGAACAGAAGAGCGGTTACAGATTAAAAATGAGCTGCTCGGTTCGTCTAACTACTTCCAAACGTATGATGGCGTTGCCAAATATATCAAAATGCAGCAAGAGACCGAAGCTTCTGCCTCGGCACAAAAGTGGGCTGGTCAGTTTAGTAAAGTAGCACGCTGCCCCGAATGTGGAGGTCAGCGCTTAAATAAAGAGGCACTGCACTACCGTATTGAGAATAAAAATATAGCCGAAGTGGCTTCAATGGATATTACAGAGCTATATGATTGGCTCGATCAATTAACATTGTCTCCTACACAAGCGATTATTGCCACTGAGATATTAAAAGAGATACGTTCGAGGCTTAAGTTCTTGCTCGATGTAGGGCTCGATTATTTATCGTTAAATAGAGCCTCTGCTTCGCTATCAGGTGGAGAGAGTCAGCGTATTCGTTTGGCAACACAGATCGGTTCTCAACTGGTTAATGTGCTCTATATACTTGACGAGCCTAGCATAGGATTGCACCAGCGAGACAATGTACGGTTGATTCAATCGCTGAAACAACTGCGCGATCTAGGAAACTCAGTAATCGTAGTAGAGCACGATAAGGATATGATGCTCGAATCTGATTACGTAATCGATATGGGTCCAAAGGCTGGTAGATTGGGTGGTGAGGTTGTGTTTGAAGGAACACCGCAAGAGATGCTTCGAGCGGGTACACTTACGGCTGGATACCTCAATGGCGTAAATAACATAGAGATACCTGCCGAACGCCGAAAAGGCAATGGTAAAGCAATCACGATCAAAGGGGCACGTGGTAATAACTTGAAATCGGTCGATGTAACATTCCCCCTCGGCATGTTTGTATGTGTATCGGGTGTATCGGGTAGTGGAAAGTCTACACTCGTAAACAGAACTCTGCAACCGATTTTGAGTCAACACTTTTACCACTCGTTAGAAGATCCAATGCCGTATGATAGCGTAGAGGGCATTGATTTTGTAGATAAGATTGTGAACGTAGATCAGTCGCCTATCGGACGTACGCCACGTTCTAATCCGGCTACCTATACGGGTGTGTTTTCGGATATTCGCACCCTTTTTGTAGATCTTCCAGAGTCTAAGATCAGAGGATATAAGCCAGGTCGCTTCTCCTTTAATGTAGCTGCCGGAAGGTGCGAAACCTGTAAAGGGAATGGCTATAAAACGATCGAAATGAATTTCTTACCCGATGTACTCGTCCCTTGCGACGTTTGCCAAGGGAAACGATATAACCGAGAAACGCTCGAAGTACGTTATCGCGGAAAATCTATTGCCGATATCTTAGATATGACAATCAATATGGCGGTAGAGTTCTTTGAAAATATGCCCGTAATCTTAGCCAAAGTAAAAGTATTGCAAGATGTAGGGTTAGGGTATATCAAGTTAGGGCAATCGTCGACAACCCTTTCGGGTGGCGAGAGTCAGCGTGTGAAACTAGCTACTGAGCTAGCCAAACGAGACACAGGGCAAACCCTCTACGTCCTAGACGAACCTACTACAGGATTGCACTTCGAAGATATCCGTGTACTATTGGGTGTATTGAATAGATTGGTGGAGAAGGGCAATAGTATTATTGTAATCGAACACAACCTAGACGTAATCAAAAGCGCCGACTATTTGATAGATATGGGACCCGAAGGGGGTCGAAGAGGGGGCGAACTGCTATTTGCAGGCACACCCGAGGAGATGATAAAAAGTAAGAAGAGCTTTACAGCACCTTTCTTAAAAGCAGAATTTAAATAAGCATATATAATAACATGAATCAAATTAAAAATATAGTATTCGATTTAGGCGGTGTAATCATCGACTTAGATCGTCAAGAATCAGTCAATCGTTTTGTTGCTATGGGTATAGCAGATGCAGGTGATATGCTGAATCCATATCGTCAGCATGGCGTGTTTCTACAATCAGAAGATGGCTCTATCACAGCCGAAGGATTTATCGAAAAGCTGAGCGAAATGAGTGGTAAGGCGTTATCTTACGAGACCGTATCGCAAGGTTGGTTGGGCTTCTTGAAAAAGGTTTCGCAAGAGAAATTAGATTATATCCTCTCGCTACGTGCAGATTATAAGATCTATTTGTTGAGTAATACAAATCCTTTTGTAATGGATTTTGCAAACACAACCGCTTTCAGCGAAGCAGGCAAGCCTATCACTGAATATTTCGATAAGATTTATGCCTCGTGCGAGATGAAAGTAGCAAAGCCTCACCGTGAGATATTTGAATTAATGCTAGCAGACTCAGGGATGATCCCTTCAGAAACACTTTTCTTAGATGATGGCGAAGCCAACGTAAAGATGGGTGCAGCAGTAGGATTACATACCTATCAACCTGTAGATGGCGAAGATTGGAGAGCAAAGGTAGATCAACTACTAGGACGCTAACAATCGCTTAAA
>CAMQTD010000069.1 GCA_947036995.1 uncultured Parabacteroides sp. | reverse complement strand
TTTGGACTATACAATAGCGTTGATTTACGTACTACCAATTTACCATCTTTTACATACCCCTCTCCTCTTTCACTCAAATTAGCAACCGTTTCGGCGCGCATTTCTAACAGCAGTTTTTGGTATTTCTTCTCTTTTACAAGATTTGAAAGTTCGCTTGGATCTTTAATTAGATCATATAGCTCCTCTTCGCCTGTGTAATATCTCCAAACATATTTAACTTTACCATCTGTTAAGGCGTACCAATAGTTCTCTTTACTATAACATGTAGCATGCTCCAAGTCTATATATTTTCTCCATGGCGAATTTTTGCCTACAGCCAATGCCACTAACGATTTACCATCCATCTCTGTTGGAACAGTTCCGCCAGCAATATCGATAAAGGTTGGTAAAAAGTCTCTCAACTCTACTGGAGCATCAATTTTCGATTGCGGATTTTTGATCGATTCGGGCCATTTAACTACATAAGGAATCAATACTGAACCTTGATATGGATAGGTTTTACGCCAGTGGTGATGATCGCCAAGCATATCACCGTGGTCTGCGGTAAAGCAAATAATTGTATTGTCGTACATGCCTTTTGCTTTCAGCATTTTCACTATTTCGCCTACTTGATCGTCGATAAATGTAACGTTCGCATAGTAATGACGGCGTGCTTCTACTGCATAATCATCTCCAAAGTTTCCGAAAGGAGCATCCGATCTTCCTTTAGAAGGATCTAAGCGCTCCGTATAAGCTGCTGCGCAATCTCCTACAACTGGTTTAGGGATATCTACATTTTTGTACATATCAAAATAACGCTGTGGTGGATCGTATGGACTGTGTGGACGAGCAAAAGATACTTTTAAGAAAAGTGGATCTTCGTTATCGTAGTTACGAATCAATTCGCACGCTGTTTGTCCTGTCCAAGTAGTTGGGTGTAGCTTCTCTTCTAATTTATAAACCCCAAAACCATGATCGTTCCAGCCAATACCTGTTAAGTCAGGATCTTTACCTGGTGCGTTTAGTTGAAACCATTTGCGGTAGTCTGTGATATAATCTTTAGATTCTGAACGTCCACTTTCGTCAAGTAGTGTTGCATGAAAGCCGTGCAATGCATTCTGTGGGTGGTAGTGCATCTTTCCAATTCCAAATGTATAGTAACCCAAATCACGGAGCATTTGAGGCATTTCGAAAGCATATTTCTCTGCTACTTTACCGTAACCTAACATACCATGCTTCCAAGGAGACATACCGGTTAAAAGTCCTGCTCTTGCTGGGGTGCTACTTGGTGCGGTAGTAAATCCTGAAACAAACAGCGTTCCCTCGTTTGCTAAAGCATCAATACTGGGTGTAAATACAGCTTTATTTCCCATACATCCAAGTGTATCACCGCGGTGCTGATCGGACATGATAAAGATAATGTTTGGCTTTTTCTTTGCGCCATCTATTGAATCTTTATATGGTTTCTCAATGATGGGGGTTTGCTCAATTTCTTGACCCGTATATTTATCCATTGCCATTAAAGGTGGTATTCCTCCCATTATAAGTGAGGACTTTAAAAAAGAACGTCTCTTCATGATTGAATCTATTGATTAGTGATTGTTTAATATGCGAAGTTAATGATAAAATCTACTTTAACAAAAAATGAAGCAGCTTTCTGTTAAAGTATATATAGCAGAAAGCACCTACCTTTTTAAACAAAGGAGGTGCTTTCAATATATAAAATAAAAGATATACGTTAAACGATTACTTGATTTCCATTACGCTGATGGCATAACCTCCACCAGGAGCACAGTGTTGCGAAAGTTTCGATTTGTTTGTTACTTTCATCTTTCTGATCTCGTAAGCTTGAGGATTGGTTTCGAAGTGTGCATCTTTAGCATCACTATAGATAATTGCTTCGTATTTTTTATCCGCATCTAAGAAATCAAAGTTTACAACAGAGGTACGTCCATCTTCGTCGCAAGTGCTACCTACAAACCAGTTATTTGAGTTCTTTGCTTTTCTGGCATACGTAATATAATCTCCTGGCTCTGCCTCTAATACTTTTGTATCGTCCCAGTCAATTGCAACATCTTTGATGAATTGGAATGCATCCATAAACTTCTCGTATGTTTCAGGAAGATCGGCTGCCATTTGTAATGGACTGTACATGGTTACATAAAGGGCTAATTGACGCGCCAATGTACTGTGTACAAAAGAATTGTTAGCTGGATTGTATGCACTTACTTTGGTTTCAAATATACCTGGTGTATAATCCATAGGTCCACCCATTAAACGAGTAAACGGAAGAATTGTTGTATGGTCAGTATTGTTACCACCAAAAGATTCATACTCTGTACCACGTGCAGATTCATTTCCAATAAGGTTTGGATAGGTACGTGCAAGTCCTGTTGGACGAATAGCCTCATGTGCATTCACCATAATTTTATAGTCTGCCGCCTTTTTAATAGCATGCAGATAGTGATTCACCATCCATTGTCCATAGTGGTGTTCACCACGTGGGATGATATCTCCTACATAACCACTCTTTACAGAGTTGTATCCGTTGTCTACCATAAATTGATACGCCTCATCCATATGTCTCTCGTAGTTACGAATAGAAGAAGAGGTTTCGTGGTGCATCATCAACTTTACATTGTTTGCTGCTGCATATTGTTGTAACCCTTTTACATCAAAATCGGGATATGGAGTAACAAAGTCAAATACATAATCTTTTGTTTTGCCAAACCAATCTTCCCAACCAACATTCCATCCTTCTACTAATACAGCATCAAAACCATGCTTTGCGGCAAAATCAATGTATCTCTTTACGTGATCGGTATTGGCTGCGTGCTTTCCGTTTGGTTTCGTTTTTGAGAAGTCTGTTACATCAAGCTGTACATTTTCAATATCTGTGTAAGCCCAACTGCTTTTACCTGTAATCATCTCCCACCAAACACCGATGTATTTAACTGGTTTAATCCATGATGTATCTTCGAACTTTGTAGGTTCGTTCAGGTTTAGAATCAGTTTAGACATTAAGATGTCTGCTGCTTTATCACTTGCAACAATCGTACGCCAAGGCGAAGTACATGGAGTTTGAAGATATCCTTTATCTCCAACCGCATCGGGTGTTAAAACAGATTCAAACACGAGTGTTCTATCGTTTAACTCTAAAGACATACATGAGTAATCAACCAATGCAGCTTCGTGGATATTGATATACAAACCGTCAGGACTCTTCATCATAAGCGGAGTTTGAACACCTGTTTCCGAAAATATCTTCTGCGATACGTTAGGGGTCGAAGCCTCTTTCATCTTACCTCTGATCTCTGACAATTTAGATGTTACGGAGTTGTATTCTTGTGTATCGTAGTCTCCCGGAATCCAAAATGTCTTATGATCTCCTGCCATAGCGAATTCTGTTTTCTCCTCTTTAAGGGTGAAATACTTTAGATTTGGTTGCTCTGGAAACTCATATCTAAAACCTAAACCATCATCAAACAGACGGAAGCGAACCAATAGTTCTCGCGATGTGGAAGCTTGGCTTAACGTTACAAGTAATTCATTGTAATGATTACGAATTGTTTTAACCTCTCCCCAAACTGGGTTCCAAGATTCATCAAAAGTAGACTCTTTCTCGGCTGCAATAGCAAAGCCTGTCAATAGATCGGGCTGCTCTTTTAGGTCTAATCCTAAATTACTACGCTTTATAACAGGTCTGTTTTTATAATTCAGTTGATAGGTCGGAACTCCGTTCACAACTTCAACTGATAGTTTAAAATTACCGTCGGGCGATAAAATTGTTTTTGCCTCTGACGTGATCGAAAGGCAAGCAAGTAAAACGAATAACAATACTTTCTTCATGGTGTGTTTATATATTATATGTACAAAACTTATTCGACAGCAAATGTATTTAAAATCACTCCGTCTTTATTTTCGCACATTAAACAAGTAGTAAAATCGAACCCTCAATAAAAGATAAGTGTTATTATATAAGCTACTTGTATTTTATTGAAGGGGGTTACAAAGTAGTAAAAAACTACTTTTTTAAATAGTAAATCTTATACGCTCCTGGTGCAAGTAGTACATTTTGTCTCTCTTTCGAAACCTGTAGCGAGGTGTGTGTGAAAAGCTCTTCCCATTTACCAACACTTCCAAACAAAACAGGGTGTGTTTGTGGTTCTATATCAAAATTTGCCACTACACAAATATCACCTTCAGCAGATTTGAGTAAGATTTGTTTGCATGCTTTCGATGCTTCCATCACATAATCGGTCGAAGAAAAGGCTGGGTATTCACTTCTCAATTTACTCATTGTTGCATATACATCGTATAATGCTCTACGTGCTGGCACATCGTAATATTCCCAATGAATAGGTTTGCACTCCAAACGGTCTGCCCCACCCGCTTGTAGCGAAAAGTCATATCCTACCTCTCCAAACTGCCAAATCATTTTCGGTCCAGGTATAGCGTATAGCATAACAGCTGCTGCTTCGGTACGTTCCAATGCCGTAGGTAATTCTTTAACATCATAACCACCCTTTTGTGCGCCGTAAGCTTTATTTTTATACATGATACGTTCTTCATCATGGCTCTCCATATAAGAAATAAGGTGTGGATATTTCCATCCTCGTGCTTTATAAGATCCCCAACTAATATCTGATTTCTCAGTATATCCCATCGTAGCTTCGTTAAATGTATGATTCAAATTTCCCCACAATAGAATGCCTGCATCTGCCAATACTTTTTCTTCTTCGTTATCGGCTAAATGCTCACAAATAAGTATTGCATCTGGCTTTTGTTGCTTAATATATTGGTTGATACGTTTAATGTTCTTGATTCGATCAGCATCGTACGGACTTCCCCAAGCATCATCTCCTTGTGCAGGATAGGGTGTGTTCGAAAATCCTTTTGTAAAGTCCAATCGGAAACCGTCAATCTTAAATTCATCCATCCAGAACGAACAGATACTATCTATTAATTGATGCGTTAAAGCATTTTCGTGATTAAAGTCTGAACCCCATTGCGCATCTGGATTGGCAAAGTTTGATTTTTCGTTATACCATGGGTTTTGAGCCGAAGGTGTGCCTTGCTCTGTTTCGTACATTCTAAGAAAAGGACTCTCAGCATAGCTATGATTCAGTACCATATCCATAATAACAGCGATACCTTGCTGATGACAAGCATCAATAAAACGCTTATACTCGACCGTTGGCCCATACGTTTTATCGGTGGCAAAATAGAATGTTGGGTTGTACCCCCAACTATCATTGGCATCAAATTCGTTGAAAGGCATCAGTTCAATCGCATTCACACCTAAATTCTTTAAGTAAGGGATTTTCTCGTGTGCTGCTTTAATTGTTCCTTCGGTTGTAAAATCACGTAGTAGAATCTCATAGATTCGTAAATCCGAAGATTCGGGTGCTTTAAAGTCTGTTACGTCCCAACTGTATTTATCTTCGGGAGTTTGTACAACCATGGCAATCTCGGTAGTTTTACCATTAGGATAAGAGATTAGGTTCGGAAAGCGAGAAGAAGGTATAGCATCATCGTACAGTGGATCAGATATTTGTGTTGCATAAGGATCTGCAATACGTATTTTACCATCAATAAGGTATTGACAAACATATTGTTTGTTTGGCTCTAAATCGCCTATTTTAAGGTAGAAGCGATCGTTATGCTTCTCCATCTCATAGGCGGTTTGCTGACTCCAATTATTGAAATCCCCAATCAAATAAACCTCTTCCTTATGCGGTGCAAACAGTACAAATGCGAGTGAGTCGTCTCCAATAGCAGTTATACCATCTTTCAGTTGAGCCATTTCCGACACAAGTATCGAGGGCTGCTTAATCGCTGCATCTGTTTCACAATTGCATGCACTCATGGATAAAACACTGAGAAGACAAAAAGATATGCTGCTTAAATTATTTATTTTCATTTACTTATTAATTGAATAATGTGTATATTTATTACTTAAAAAGTCTCGATCTTTTTTTCAAAATGATCGAGACTTTCGTTTTTAATTCAACAGAAAATTATTATTTCTTCGTTAGCTTAACGGTATAAACAGACGTTGACAAATCCAGTTCGATCGTATAATTACCTGCTTTAACAGGAATATCTTCACCTCCAGCTACAAGTGGATCTGTTATTGCTCCATCTTTAGGCATTCCAAAGTTATCATCCCAAGCATCATTTGCTCTAAATTTGATAACTCCATCTATCAGGGTTAGATCAACTTTTAATGTCAATGTTGCTGGATCGTAAACCATCTTCGTATCAGCATCCCATCCCGTTGGTGTAGCATCCCCAATTACACCCCAAGCCAATGATTTCAGTGTATAAGTGAGTGCTGTAGTGTTAGCTGTTACATAGTAATAAGCATCTTCAGCTACAATATTACCTGCTTCGCTATCTGTAGAAAGAATCTTATCTCCACCACTACCATAATTAGTTCCATCCCAACTCGGAAGCGTGGCAAACTTAAACTCACCATTTAATTTAATATATCCACCAAAAGCACCTGCCTCTTCGCGTGCATAAATCTTTGGAGCATTGGCAGTATCCCATCCTTGATGATTACCAGGAAGGTAAAGAGCAGTAACTTCGGGCACCGCTGGATCTGGTTCAAACTCTTGGTGTAGCACATTCCAATTACTGTTGTCACTGCAACTAGTGATGGTTATTACTCCTAATATTAAGGAGAGAATATAGAATATCTTTTTCATTCTTTTTTAATTTTAATGTTGATGGTTTTAATTTGATTACTCGCCGTACCCAGGATTCTGCTTCAAGTTGGTATTCAACTGAATCACATCACTTGGAATAGGGAATACTGTGCGGAATGGAGCTGACGAAGGTCTGTCTGCAATAGGCTTGATATACGCTCCAAAACGAATAAGATCTTGTCTTCTTACACCCTCCCACGCTAATTCGATCATACGCTCGTTTAGCAGATTTGTAAGCGTAGCCATTTTTACAGGCGCTGCATTCGATCGTGCACGCACATCGTTAATCAATGCATCTCCTGCGCCTGCACCTGATTTTCTGATCTGAGCTTCGGCTTTAATTAACATGATATCTGCATAACGGAATAGTACATAATCAACACTTTGTAACTGACCCTCCGAAGATCCAGTCGCATCAATTTCGTATTTAGCAAAACGTGCGCCTGCTGTTTTTTCGTAAGTTGTTCCACTTACATCTACCGAAACAGCATCAGGTCTGTATTCTAGCACTACATCACCATCCATAACAGGTTTACTATCTAGTCCATATACCTTACCTGTATAAAAGGTATTTTTCAAACGAGTATCGGTATTACCGCTATTTCTGAAAGTTGCAATCGCCTCTTTTGTTGCCGAAGCACCATTCCATCCACCAATATTATAGGCTTTAGCATGTGCATAGTTTAAACTGCGAATGATGTACATATAACGAGATGTATACAACTTTGCATCCATCGGAATAACGAAAATATTCTCTACAGAACTTTCATTTCCTTTTTTGAAGTTACTTGCAAAATTACTTTCCAATGTATACCCTAAAGCAGTGATAGCATCACAATAAGCAATAGCTGCATCCCAACAGATCACCTGCTGTCCATCTAATTCAAAATCAGTAGAACCATTCGGAACTCCTGCATTATCTGTCCAATCGTTATCTGAGTACACAGGTGTATTGATTGCAAGTTTTGCCAAAATAAAGAGTGCAACAGGTTGTGTTATACGTCCATAATAAGCTCCATCTTTGGTGCTATTTGCTTTTTCAAGTAGCGGTAGTGTTGTTTGTAATTCTGTTTTAATAAATGCAAACAGATCCGCTCTATTTACCTGTTTAACATCCGATATTTGTGTTTTAGAAGATACTACCAAAGGCACATTTCCAAAGTTATCCATCAAATGCCAATAGTACATGGCGCGTAGCGCTCTAACCTCTGCCATGTATGGTGCATAATATTTATTCTCTGGATACTTATCACTTAACTCTTGCAGTTTGTCTATAGATTGGTTACATAAAGCAACTACTTTATACAGATAATCCCACGTTCCTTTAAATGGACCTTCCGATTTATCCCAAGTATGCGAATAAAAGCGTTTCCAAAGACCTCCATCTTCCCAATCGCCACCACGAATAGGAAGCAGTGCTTCGTCTGCCGTAAATGTTTGCATATCATAGATGCCACGGTCTGTTCCACCTAATCCATTACCTCCATCAGCAGCACCAATTTGTGTGTACAGATTTGCCACTGTATTCAGGTAAATCAACTCAGGGTTTGCATACGCATCTCCTTCGGGCATTTGATCGATTGGATGCTCCTCTAAAAAAGATTCGCAAGACGAAAAGCCTACAACCATTGCTGCTAAGCAGCTATATATCATTCTTTTTTTCATTTGTAAAAGAGTTAAAAGTTAATAGATAAACCAATAGAATACGTACGTGTTTGTGGATAGAAACGCTTATCGTCTACGCCAAAATCTGAATCATTTACGGTTGTACTATTTATCATTGGTGACAAACCTGAATAATTAGTGAAAGTATATACGTTGTTAACGGATGCCGTTAAGCGAAGCAAACTTACATATTTGTTATACTTAGAGGTGTCGAACGTATATCCTAATGTGATGTAATCAATATTCATATAATCCCCTTTTTCTAACCAATAGTCGGTTACTGTATTATCTTTAATATTCATACCTGGAGCTTCTGGTAAAACATTATAGGTTGGGAACGTATTCATATTCATGTAAGTAAGTGATGTTCCATTGTATATCTTATGACCGAAAGCGCCATTTAATTGTGTTTGGAAATCAAATTTCTTATAGCGCATATTAACATTTGCACCTACAAATACCTTTGGCATTACCTGACCTGCAATATACCTATCATCACCATCATTGATATCAACACCCTCTTTACCATCAATGTCTAACACATGATATTCGTAACTTCCATCTTTCTTATTGATGATACCGTCAGATTTAGGTAGGTAGAAAACACCTACTGGTTGCCCAACCATTTGATACGTTACGCCTGTATTTCCGCCAATAAAACCTGCACCATTAATCCTTGCCAATCGCATATACTCCGAGGTGGTCAAATCTTGTCCTTGATAGTTACCATTTAACGATACCAACTCATTCTTTTGATAAGCTACATTCGCTCCTACGCTTAAATCAAAATCTTTACTTTGGATGATTGCCCCATTGACAGAGAATTCAACACCGCTGTTTTTCATCTCTCCCATATTTGCCAATAACTTTGGATGCAAAAATGGAGGTACAGGTACAGCGTATTCATATAATAAATCTGATGTTGTAGATTCGTAATAATCGAACGATCCGGTTAATCTACCTTCAAACAATCCATAGTCGATACCAACATCAAACATTCTCTTTGTTTCCCATTTCAAGTCAGGGTTTGCATTGCGTGCATAGCCATATGTTACGGTTGGCTTTCCACCCACTGTTGTAATACCATTTGGAGACATTAACTGTAACGAGTTGTATGGGCTTATTGCGTCTTGATTACCTGTTAAACCATATCCTACTCTTAATTTCAAACTCGATACAACTTCTACATCTTTCAAGAATGCTTCGTTTTTCAATACCCAAGCAGCAGATGCAGAAGGAAAGAATCCCCATTTATTGTTATTTCCTAGCTTAGACGATCCATCGGTTCTTATATTGATAGTAGCAATATAGCGCTCGTCGAACATATAATTGAATCTTCCCATAAAAGAGGCTATCGAATATTCGTTTCTGAACGAAGAAACATCGCCCCACTTCAGTGAAGCTCCAGCTTTAAGATTGTCTGATCCAAAATAATTTGTACCAAAACCGCGTGTAGTAGCATCAAATCCAGCATAAGTGTATTGTTGACCTTCTGCCAATGCTAATATATTTAAGTAGCTCTTACCGATTTGCTTTTTGTAAGTCAAACTTACATTCCCCATCATACTGTTAGCATCTTGTTGCTTTTTGTAGGCTTTACCTTCGCCTTCACGGATACCAGCTTTAATATTGGTTGGGATATAGAGCGAATTTACACCACTATTATAGGTATATGATCCAAAAGCACTTACTTTAAGATCGGACGTAATGGTATAGGTCAATTTTCCATGTACGTTAGCATACATCGTATTTTCTTCGTCTGATATTGATAATCGTCCAAGTGGGTTATCTATCTCATTTGCATTCGGATCTTCTGGCCAAGTTCCATCTTCGTTTTGAGAAGCCGAAAGCGTTGGATTCATTGATGCTGCAGAATAAAATGTTTTTTGATGATCATTTAGATATCTGTTGATCTTTTTGGCTGCGAAAATTCCAAATTCTATCTGTAAACGGCTATCAAACATAAATTGATTCGCATCAAATTTAGCTGTGTAGTTACGCATATTACTCTCTTTGATAATTCCATCTTGTGCAATTACACCGATAGAAGCTCTGTAGTTAGCCAATTCAGTTCCAGAACCGAAAGAGACCAAGTGATTGTGAGTAACACCTGTGCGTTGCATCTCTTCGATAAAGTTTGTATTATTTCCTGCATCTAGCGCATTGGCATAACCTCCATCTGCTACTGCCGAACGATATTGATTGGCATCAAGTAGTTCAATGTTTTTATAAACAGATTCAACACCAAAGGTTCCGTTATAACTTAAATTTGTTGTACCTGCCTTAGATCTAACTGTAGTTACTACAATCACACCACTTGCACCTCTTGATCCGTACTGAGCCGTTTCTGAAGCATCTTTAAGAATCGTGAATGTTTGAATATCTGCTGGAGAGATGGCATTTAACATATTAATATCGCCGAATACGCCATCTATTACAACCAATGGATCATTTCCACCCGAAAGCGAAGTTGTTCCACGTATACGAATTGAAGGAGATGCAGCAGGATCACCACCCGCTTTCTGAATAACAACACCTGCAACCTTGCCTTTAATCGCTGAAAGTGGATTATTAACAACGCCAAGATTCATATCCTCTTTACCAATACGCTCAATCGCGCCCGAAACAGTGCGTTTGCTTCCTGTAGCATATCCAACTACAATAACTTCATCTAGCTTTTCAACATCCGTTTTTAAAAGAATATTTAACTTGGAATCTTTAAATACAGATAACACTTGGGGTATATACCCAATATATGAAATTCTTAACTCGGAATCTTTTGGAACAGAAAGAGAAAAGTTACCGTCAAAATCGGTAATTGTTCCAATCGTAGTTCCTTTTACTAAAACATTCGCACCAATAATAGATTCGCTCGTAGAGGCATCTAATATATTACCACTTACAAGTACATCTTGTGCAAAAACACTGGAAGAGAGAAACACACCAAGCATAAGCCATAGGTGTGTGATTTTTCTGCTAAAAACATTGTGCATTTTCATCATACGTTTAAACTTTTTGAGATTTAATATTCATTTAAATACTATGTATGCTAAATAGAAATAAGACATCAATAAAGATGCCTAGCTAAAAGTGTCATGGTATTATTTAGCAATGCTCAAAAGTATGGATTCGTATGGCTTTTAATTCACATAAAATGTATAAAGTAGTAAAGTAATTAAAATTAAATTGTCATATCATTGATATTATGACATTTACACTATTAGTAAAATAGTATTTAGTAGTAGTATTCTATTCGTTAAGACCGATCTTCATCACATTAGATTCGAATTCCTCGCGCACACCCTTAGCCTTATTACGCATTTTAACGCGGTAATTGTAAATTGTACTTATCGAATAACGTAAAAAATGTGCGATCTTAGTACTATCCGTAACACCTAATCGGATCAATGCAAAAATGCGTAGCTCTGTAGTTAATTGCTCTTCATTCTTTGGCACAACAGATTCTCCATCTATTAACAGCTCGTTAAACTGCGCTACAAAGTTTGGAAAGAGGCGAAGAAATGTTACATCGAAATTGATATAAAAGTCTTTTAATTCGTCTTCGATAAACTGCGACGATTTGATTGTTTTATACAACTCTTCGAGCTTTCCGTTCGAGGCTATTTTACACAGCGATTTCCGATAGTTTTCGAGTTTCGCTAAATAGATAGAACAGAGTCCCATATAATATCCAATATATTCTTCTTTGATATGATTAGTTTCGATAATAGAATGGTTTAACTCCTGTTGAGATTCAATATAGTGCTGTAAATCAATATTGGTATGTTGAAGCTTGACGTTTGTTTTCTTCAATTCAGTACGGATCTGTGCTAGCTTCTTCATTTGTAAATACACATAAACGAACATAACAAACAGAAATATACTTAGAATTATAATTCCAATAAGAAATTGATTCATTATACGCGCTTGTTGATCCACCTGATATCTATACGCACTATCAATTAGGGGATAAATATTAGCCACTTCAATTTTACGCAAGCGCGAATTGGAAAATAGGGCATCTTCCATAGATACAGTCAAATAGCGGTAAGCACGCACAATATCACCCTTGGCATATAATATAAGAGAGAGTCGTGTGAGAGAAATATACTCTTTTATTGACGATTTAATATCTGCATTACTTGAAAGTATCAAATAGTAAAGAGCCTCTTCATCCATCCCTACTTTAGAGTAGGCATCAAATATGCGGTATGCTACCATAGCACGCCCATGGCTATCAGGTAAAAAATCTGTGTATTGTTTTTCTAATAGAGCTATTGCCTCCAAATATGATTCTTTTAATATTAATTTATCAGCCATAGCTGTAATATAATCAGAAGACTCTTTTGGTGTAATTGCTAGAATAGAATCTCTATATAGTTCTGTAGTTTTATTATACTTTAGTTTATATACATCTGCGGTTACATAATCAGACATAGCTCCATACACAGCTCGGCAAACACGATAATAATCAAGCTTATTTGCTTCGGATAATTTGCTCGATTGTATTGATTGTAATAATTGTGCAGATTCGGCGTACATACCCATTGTTCCTTGAATACGTGCTAAGGCTATATGTGATTGATCTATTAATGATTTATCGTTGAGTTCTGAAGCTAAAGCAAGCTTCTTTTCAGCATAATAAAATGCTGAATCGGTTATATATGGCAAAAACTCCTCGTACAAAGATGTACAGATACTATATTGTAACGCTTTTGAGTGAGCAATATTAAATAGTGCCTCCTTTTCTTTTATCTTACCCTCCTTAATTGCAGTATATTCGCTTCTCGATTCAATAACGCGATCAAAATCCAGTAGTAATGAATCTATATTAATTGCATTAGCACCTAGTACACTGAACAGTAAAAGCAATGTAAAGTAAAATTTCATGTTAATCATATAGGTTTTGTGGGTTTCGTGTTTAAGAGAATAGACAAATGTAAATATATTTTACTTTATATACAAATCTTATAAACAAAAAAAGAGTCCACTCAAATTAATGAATGAACTCTTTTCTAAAACGGCGGCTATCTACTCTCCCACTTTTACGCAGTACCATCGACGTGGTTGGGCTTAACTTCTCTGTTCGGAATGGGAAGAGGTGGAACCCCAACGCTATAACCACCTTAATATCTTTAAGATGAATGATATGTTGGACAACAATAAAGAATTAAACGGTTCGCTTTAAAAGCTGATATATCAACCCGGTATCTGGAAAGAAAGTTTTGGGCTATTAGTACTACTCGGCTATGACATTACTGCCTTTACACCTGTAGCCTATCAAGGTCATAGTCTATAACCACCCTTATAAAGAGATCTAATCTTGAGGCTGGCTTCGTACTTAGATGCTTTCAGCACTTATCCAATCCAGACGTAGCTACCCGGCGGTGCACCTGGCGGTACAACCGGTAGACCAGTGGTCTGTCCAACACGGTCCTCTCGTACTAGTGTCAGAGCCTCGCAAATCTCTTACGCCCACAACAGATAGAGACCGAACTGTCTCACGACGTTCTGAACCCAGCTCGCGTGCCAC
>CAMQTD010000068.1 GCA_947036995.1 uncultured Parabacteroides sp. | reverse complement strand
AATGGTAGACCATACGAGATTTTCACTGGTCTTGCCGACGATGAAGAGGGTATTATGATTCCTAAGAATGTAAATAAAGGAACCATCATCAAAACGTATGGTGAGAATGGCGTAAAGCACTACGATTTCCAATTCAAAAATAAGCGTGGCTATAAAATGACAATCGAGGGATTAGATGAAAAATTCAATCCTGAGTTTTGGAATTATGCAAAATTAATCTCTGGTGTATTGCGTTATGGCATGCCTATTGATCAGGTAGTTAAATTAGTTCAGGGGATGGAATTAGACAACGAATCGATCAATACATGGAAAAATGGCGTAGAGCGTGCACTTAAGAAATTTGTTCCGAACGGACTTACCGCTAAAGGACAAACCTGCCCTAACTGTAACCAAGAAACATTAATATACCAAGAGGGTTGTTTGATATGTACCAGTTGTGGCACATCTAAATGTGGATAATTAAAAATTAATGAGATGAAAATTACCTTTAAGATAAACTATAATACGTCGTGGGGAGAAGAACTTTATATCACAGGTTCGTCCTCGGCTCTAGGGAATTGGGACAAAGCATTAGCTGTTGCAATGCTTTATATAAGCGATGGTTGGTGGCAAGTTTGCCTAAATATCCCAACGGATCAAGACACGATAGTATATCGTTATATGGTACGTTCGTCTCACAACATACTATGTGAATCGGAAGTTACTGCACATACAGTAACACTCGATTCGCAACAAAAAACATTGCTATGCATAGATGCATGGCAATGTAATTATCAAAAAGTTATACACGAAACATCGGCTTTCACCTCGTGTTGGTCTTCGATTCAAACAACTCCAACGGCTCAAGAAAAGCCGCAAGAGCGTCTTACATTACGCATCTATGCACCTACTGTTTACGCACACGAACAAGTTGTATTGGTAGGGAATCAAACCTGCCTAGGAGGCTGGATACCAGCAATGGGGATTGTATTAGATGGGAGTAAACATCCAATATGGGAATGTACTATTGATAAATCAATGCTTTCTGAAGAGATTACATATAAGTTTTTGATTACAGATGGCTGCAACCCACCTCGATGGGAAGTAGGACCGAATAGAACATTACAGATTATAAGTGATGTTGATATGGTTATCTCTAATTTAGAATTTAGAGAAGAAGATGCAATTACTTGGCGTTGTGCTGGTACAGCAGTTCCTCTTTTCTCATTGCGTTCTACGCAAAGCTTTGGTGTAGGAGATTTTCATGACTTGAAGTTATTTGTTGATTGGGCTGCGCAAACAAAACAAAAGATTGTTCAGCTGCTACCAATTAACGATACCATTCAAACGCATACGTGGAAAGATTCATACCCATACAGTGCTGTATCTATTTATGCGATTCATCCTATGTATTTAAGTCTTTCGACACTTCCTCCACTGGAAGATAAAGCCGAACAAAAACGATTTAAAACCATACAAGATGAATTAAATAGTAAAGATGTGGTTGATTACGAACAAGTAGTTAAACATAAAATAGCATACATCACAGCCCTTTATCATCAAAACGGCGCTCAAACGATTAAAGAAAAAGCGTACAAAGCATTCTATAAAACAAATAAAGCGTGGTTAATACCATATGCTGCCTATAGTTTTTTACGTGACCAACACCAAACACTCCAGTTTGAATGCTGGGGGAAATATGCAACCTATAAGAAAACAGTTGTCGAAAAACTTTGCTCAAAAAGTGGCGATGCATATGAAACGGCACAGCTAAACTACTATATTCAATACCTATTACACGAACAGTTTAAAGAGGTTAGCCAATATGCACGCAAAAAAGGAGTTGTTCTAAAAGGCGATTTACCAATCGGCGTGAGCAGAACAGGTGTAGAAGCTTGGACCGAGCCAACCTATTTCAATATGAACAGCCAAGCTGGCGCACCTCCTGATGCTTTTTCTACTTCAGGACAGAACTGGCATTTCCCTACCTATAATTGGGAAGCAATGCAAGCTGATGGTTTTGCATGGTGGAAACGTCGCTTCGAAAACCTATCTCTATTTTTTGATGCCTTTAGAATAGATCATATCTTAGGATTCTTCAGAATATGGGAAATTCCATTGGAGTATGTTGAAGGATTATGCGGCCATTTCGCTCCCGCTATGCCATTGACTAAAGAGGAGATTGAGGGTTATGGCTTGGCATTTGATGCTAAGAAAATGACTACGCCACATATCCACAAAAGATATGTAGATCAACTATTCGGCGCCTATACAGCCATTGCTATTGAACAATATTTACTCGAACAACCTGGTGGATATTACATATTGCATCCATATTGTGATACCCAACGAAAAGTGGAAGCGCTGTTTGCTAATCAATCAGATGCACAGAGTAACGAACTACGCAAAGGGCTTTACGCCTTAGCGAATGAAGTACTATTTGTTGTAGAACCTACACAAACAACACTTTATCATCCACGTATTGCTGCATATCAATCGTTTGTGTACAAAGGACTCGAGCCTAAAGAGCGTGAAGCTTTTGACAGCCTTTATAATGAGTTTTTCTTTCACAGACATACTGAGTTTTGGAAAGAGCAAGCACTCGAAAAACTGATTCCTCTAATTCAAAGCACTCAAATGCTTGTTTGTGGCGAAGATTTAGGTATGATTCCGCACTCGGTCCCTATCGTAATGGAACAGTTAGATATATTGAGTTTAGAGATTGAACGTATGCCCAAACAAGAAAACGTTGAGTTTACCAATCTGAACGCACTGCCTTATCTATCTGTATGTACCACCTCAACACACGATATGACTCCCATTCGTTGTTGGTGGAAAGAGGATTTCGATAAAACACAGCGCTACTATAATCAAGTATTACACCACAGAGGTGAAGCACCTTTGGAGTGTACGGAGGATATTTGCCAAAAGATAATCGTAAATCATCTGAATACAAATTCGATGCTTGCCATTATCCCTTTACAAGATTGGCTCTCTATTGATAACGATGCAAAGCGATGCGATTGCGAAGCGGAGCGAATCAATATACCTGCTAATTCGAATCATTACTGGCAATACCGTATGCATATAAACATCGAAGACCTATGCAAAGCAGAGCGTCTAAACGAAAGTATTATACAACTTATCAATTTAAGTAACCGCTGGTAACATTATTAGATGGCTACCTATCGCATAATCCCTCGATGGAATTATGCGATAGGTAGCTCTTTTCAATTATTCAAACACAATTAAATCAAAATGATTAGTCAAATAAAGCTCAAAGAGATGCGATTTTATGCTTACCACGGTGTTGGTTTGCAAGAGACAAAAGTAGGTAACCAGTTTGTAGTTAATTTAGCATTAACAGCGCCGCTGGAACAAGCAGTCTTGACCGACGAATTATGTTACACCATTAACTATGCAGAAGTTTTCGAAGTTGTAAAAAACGAGATGGCTATCCCTTCAAAATTATTAGAGCATGTAGCCGGACGTATCTTATCTAAATTACACAGCAATTTCCCTCAACTAACAGCTGTTAAGCTTAAAGTTGAGAAACTAAACCCTCCTTTTGGAGGAGATGTTTACAGTGCTGCTGTCGTATTAACTGAAACATGGAGCGAATAGCAACCCTTATTCACTCCGCTTAAAAGAAGCTAAAATCAGTTGGTTTGATAACAAAGCCCAATCGAAGCATGCTTTTAAATTTATTATAATCCAATAAGTTCTCTGCATATCCATTGTAGTATTGAAGAAAGAAATATTGATTTTCTTTCTTCCTGAACTTATAACTAAGCTCTACCACTGTATTAAAGTTCATGTTCCACCCCTGTCGCTTTGTTATGATAGCAGCGGCACTGAAATTTCTATTGGTCGTCATAAAGTCTGCCGAGAATTGAAATATACCTGCATAGTTGAGTATATCTCGGTTATTATCACTGTCTATAATAGGGATCCATGTTTTTAACTGCAATTCCAAATTCTTATTTACAAGCACCGATGCACCCAACGTAATTTTATTCCAACTACGAGACCATATACTATCCTTTCCATTCGACTCATGCTCTAGCAGCAACATAGCCTTACCGATATACCTATTTTCATGTATAATCAAATGAGCTAATCCAATCCCAGGGTTAAAGTTTAAATCATGCATAGGCATTGACTCCTGAAACACATTCCAAAAAGCCTTCTGTGTATACATAATAAAAAGATAGGTATCAAAAGGTAATTTACTTTTTGTTATCCGCTGGCTTATACTCAACTGAAATTTAACATCCGAATTCATATCCGTAGGCTGTTTATTAACAGGGAATCCACCTAAAAAGTAGTTATCTTTAAACATCGTAAAGTAAGGACGATTGTCAATCACCCGCCTCACACTGTCAGCATTAAACATGGGGCGTCTACTCGACATTTTTTCGTACAGTGCTATTATTTTATTCGTAGACTCCTTCTCTTGTGCAAAAATTGATAGATTGAAAAACAATCCTAATATTAATACTAAAAATTTATTCATCGATAATCATTTTTATTCCATACTCATCTTTTGGATGGATATGGTGCATTAAATTGAACGTAACAGACTGTATACACTCTTTATTTTAAAGAACTAGAATACTCCTTTAATTGTTTCCACAATATACAAATAAGAATATGATTTGTATATAAAAAAATAAAATTATCTTTGCTTTCATGGAGAAGATAATAAGCTATTACAAAAACAAGATTGTAGATCAAAAAAGATCCATTGCTCGCTTGAACAATAAAATTCACCTGACAGGTAGTATTCGATTAATTTTATTTATATCCGTAAGTGTCTTACTTTGGAATATACGTAGCTACGAAACGGTATACCTTTGGAGTATAGGCATTACGGGATTAATCGCATTTCTTTTATTGATGGTAGTTCACACAAAACTATTCAATAAACGTGCCTATGCAGAAACTGTGCTTCAACTCTGCGAAAACGAACTAAAGGGATTTGATTACAATTATGCTGCTTTTGATGCTGGTAAAGAATTTATTGATGCAACGCACTCCTTTGGCTTTGACTTAGATCTTTTTGGTAAACGTTCGTTGTTTCAATCCATCAACAGAACCATTAGTTCGGTAGGAAAAAATCGTTTAGCGCATTGGTTTACCACTCCTTTAACCAATAGAGATGATATCTTGCAGCGACAAGCAGCTATTGACGAACTCTCTAAAGAGGTAGAACTATGCCAGCACTTCTATGTAACAGGTGCATTAAATAAAGGCAGCGATCAGGATAAAGAGATACTGAATAAACAAAGCTCTACTAAGCTATTCTTTGCAAATGCTTTAATTTGGAATATACTTCAATGGGTACTTCCTGTAGGATGGGTTGTTGGATTTACGCTTTATCATTTTAGTGTCATTTCACATATACCGTTGGTGATTTACTTTTTCTTTATGCTTATTGTATCCTATAGTCAAAGTAAAAAGGTAAATATATTACACAGTCGAATTGATAAAGTAAAAAGCATTTTGTCTACCTATGCACGCTTGATGGTTGTTATTGAAGGTTCTGCAGCTAAATGTACTGAATTAAGCAATATTAAATCGACCTTAATGCGTAACCGTGTGTATGCTTCGCAAGCGATTCATCAACTTTCTAACATTATTGGACAGCTTGATATTCGCTTTAATATTGCAGCAGGTGCCATGTTAAATATCTTCTTACTGTGGGATATTCGCCAATCTATACGCATAGAGAAGTGGAACATGAGCTACCAAATCGAAGCCAATCAATGGATAGAAGCTATGGCGCATTACGATGCACTCTGCTCGCTGGCTATGTTTAGATACAACCATCCAGCGTATAAATTCCCCGAGATTGCAACAGATTACTTTTGCATGGAAGGCGAAGATCTTGGTCATCCCCTACTCCATCGCGATAAATGTATTACAAATAATATTGATATCCCTAAAAGTCCGCATTTCTTAATTATCACAGGGGCTAATATGGCAGGAAAAAGCACCTACCTAAGAACTATTGGTATCAATTACGCACTCGCATGTATGGGTGCTCCCGTATGTGCCAAGCGTCTTAAAATATTTCCTGCACAACTCGTTACAAGCCTACGCACTTCAGATTCTTTGGCAGATGATGAATCTTACTTCTTTGCAGAGCTTAAACGTCTGAAGATGATTATTGATAGATTAACGCAAGGCGATAAACTCTTTATCATCCTTGACGAGATATTGAAAGGAACGAACTCCGTAGATAAGCAAAAAGGATCGTTAGCACTGATGAGACAATTAGTCAAAAAGCAATCGTGCGGAATAATTGCAACACACGACCTCATGCTGGGAGAGCTGAGTAACGAATTTAAAGGCGATGTAGAAAACTTCTCGTTTGAGGCTGATATAAAGAACGATGAACTATCTTTCACCTACAAGCTACGTAATGGTGTGGCACAGAATATGAATGCTTGTTTTCTGATGAATAAGATGGGGATTACTAATATTGAATAATCCCCCCTCATTTACTAAAAATGGACTAGTTCAGCTTAAATCGAATTAATTGAAAATAAATATCTATTTTTGTAAGATACATCACTGCAAAAGTCATGTACGATAAAAAAGATTAATCATGAGATACATATTAACGATCATATTCACAACGTTCTGTTCTATAATTTCAGCTCAGAATAACTGCGACTCACTGCTTCAGGTACTCAATAACGAGATGGCAAAAGCACCTGAGTATATTGCCGAACGCATTAGGTTTATAGATGCACTAAAGAGCGATGATAAAATAGATAGCGATTATAGTCTGAACAGGCAAATATACAATCTATACCGCTCGTTTCAATACGATTCGGCGTATACCTATGCGGCTAAATCGCTACAAATAGCAAATAGTAATGGTAATCCAAATTTGATATTAGAGTCCCGAAGTAACCTCCTCTTTTCGCTGCTATCTTCTGGATTTTTTAAAGAGGGGATCGATATTATAAATAGCACTGATAGTTCGAAGGGTGATTCGCTAGTTAGGGCCGATTTTCATAGCAATGCTGCAAGATTATATGCTGATTTGAGTCACTATCACAATTCTGAAACCTTTAGTAAGAACTATAACAAGTTATCTATCCTACATTATGACTCTGCCATGATGTTTCTTCCTATTGATAGTTATGCTTATCTTGCTATTTCGGCTGTTAAAACATCTAAGAAACCACTCTCTGAACGTATATCTAATTATAAAACGCTACTCAATATAACCCCACCAGATGAGCATGAATTTGCAATTAATAGCTCAAATTTGGCAAACCTAATTCTCACGCAAGGCGATACTACATTAGCAATTGAGTATTGGATTAAATCGGCAATAGTCGATACGCGCCTATCTATAATGGAAACCACCGCAAAGAGAG
This sequence comes from uncultured Parabacteroides sp., assembly GCA_947036995.1. GTDB lineage: Bacteria > Bacteroidota > Bacteroidia > Bacteroidales > Tannerellaceae > CAMQTD01. Next base: position 6,556 of record CAMQTD010000068.1, on the reverse strand, counting down.
ATCTTGCAAAAATTCTATACGCCAAGAAGGATATAGATAATGCGATGAAGTATATATCTGCATCGCTCGAGGAGGCTAATTATTATAATGCGAAACATCGATTGTTACAAATAAATACTATTTTACCGATTATCGAGAAAAGCCACCTAACGATTATTGAGAGGCAAAAAGATTCATTAATTATATCCCTTCTACTTGTTGCAGTGCTTGCATTTTTATTAATAATATTAATATATACGCTTTATCGAAAAAACAAGACTATAAATCAAGCTAAAAATAGTATCGAACTAAAGTCTACTGAGCTAGAAAAGATGAACGTGCTATTAAACAGGATGAATTGTCAACTAAAAGAGCAAGATGTGATAAAGAATATATATATATTTGAATCGCTCAACACCAACTCTCAATACCTCTCAAATATGGAAGGTATGCTACGCAAGATCGTAAACACACTTCGACAAAACGACAAAATCCACCTCTTACGAGGTATTGGTATTGATGATCGTATTAAAGAGGAGAGACAACAACTTCTAACATCATTTGATAGAGCCTTCTTTATTCTATTTCCCAATTTTATCGAACAGTATAACACGCTCTTTAGTGAGGAGTCTAAGGTGCAAATTGATCCCAATAAAAGCCTTAATACAGAGATGCGTATAGTCGCACTTATCAGATTAGGAATAAAAGAGAGCGACAAAGTGGCTCAATTCTTAAGCCTATCTGTAAACACAGTCTACACCTACAAAGCAAAAATAAAAAACCGTTGCATTATTAAAAATGCGGAGTTCGACGATATAATAATGAGCGTAATCAAGTAATACAGCTTTATATTGCGTCTATATTTCCACCTCTTTAAATATCCTTAAACCACTTACTGTAAGTTTATTAATACACTTACGAGTCTATATTTTTATTGTATCAAGTTTTATTGGCTATTTTAGCCCCTATCTTTGGGCAAAGAAAGTTGATAATGCTGAAATTTGGAGGTCTTCAGTTTTCCGAAGAGGGTATTATTCAACGCAAAACGATGCTCCCTAAGCACTGGAAATCTCTTACTATTAAAGGGGTTGGTCTTGATAAAAAAACATACATAATAAAATAATTCAATGAAAAATTCGATTCTACTATGCATTATACCGCTATTTGCAACAATGATGGCGTGTACAAGCAACGAACTACAGGTTTCGTCTCCTAACAATGATATTTCGGTAATCATCTCTGTTGATTCTGTTGGTTCACCATCCTACTCAATCACCAAAGGTGGCGTTGAAATGATCGAAGATTCACCTTTGGGCTTTATTGCAGCTAATGCGTTAAATCTTGGTTCTCATTTCGCAGTAAAAGGAAGTGAACTCTCTGCTGTAAACGAAACGTGGACGCAGCCATGGGGCGAAAATAAAGAAAACATCAATCACTACAATGAGCTGGTTGTGATGTTGGAGAATGAGGATACAGAGCTAAATCTTGTTTTCAGACTCTTCGATAATGGTGTGGGCTTTAGATATAATTATAAAGTAAATGGAGTAGATTCTGTCTATATTTTAGATGAACTAACTACGTTTGATATAGCAGAAAAGGCTACCACATGGTCTATCCCTGCAAACTTTGAAACGTACGAATTACTGTATCGCACACTGCCACTAGATTCGATGAAAGACTCGAATACACCAATGACTTTTAAAACAAAATCAGGCGTATATGGCTCTATTCACGAAGCTGCATTGACTGATTTCCCAGAAATGACTTTGAAGAATTCGGGCAATGGTGCGCTTACTTCGGAGTTGGCGCACTGGCCTGATGGCGTAAAAGCGAAGATGGGTAATGAATTTTCGACCCCTTGGCGTACAATTCAAATTGGAGATAATGCAGTAGATTTAATAAACTCTGCACTTATCTTAAACCTCAATGAACCATGTAAGATTGAAGATGTAAGTTGGATTAAACCAATGAAATATATCGGTGTTTGGTGGGCTATGCACTTAGGTACAGAAACTTGGACTATGGACGAACGCCACGGAGCAACAACTGAGAATGCAATTAAATACATAGATTTTGCAGCTAAACAGAATATCAAGGGTGTTTTGTTTGAAGGTTGGAATGAAGGTTGGGAAAATTGGGGTACTAGCCAGTACTTTGATTATACCAAACCGTATGCAGACTTTGATATTGCTAAAATCACAGCTTACGCAAAGGAGAAAGGTGTTGAAATTCTTGGTCACCACGAAACTGGTGGTTTTATTGCAAACTACGAGTCTCAAATGAAAAATGCATTTGAATGGTACGGTAAGTATGGTATTAAGAATGTTAAAACAGGATACGCAGGAGCATTTAAAGACGGACATTCACACCACGGTCAGTATGGCGTACAACACTACCGCAAAGTTGTAGAAGAAGCAGCCAAACAACAAGTTACAATCAATGCACACGAGCCTATCAAACCTACAGGTATTCGCCGTACGTATCCAAATATGATGACCCGAGAGGGTGCACGTGGTATGGAGTGGAATGCTTGGAGTGATGGAAATCCAACCGAGCACTATGTATTGTTACCATTTACTCGCCTCCTTGCAGGTCCTATGGATTACACGCCTGGTACGTTTGATATTTTGCTTGCAAATAGTAAAAATTCGCCCAATCGCAAGAAGTGGAATGGTCTTGACAAGGGAACGAGTCGTGTAAATTCAACACTTGTTAAGCAGATAGCCAACTGGGTAATTTTGTACTCTCCATTACAGATGGCATCAGACCTTATCGAGCACTACGATGCTCACCCTGCTTTCCAATTTTTTGTTGATTTTGATGCAGATAGTGATTGGTCAAAAGCTTTAGATGGCGAGATTGGTGAGTATATTGTTGTAGTTCGTCGTGCTGGAGATAAATATTTCTTAGGTGCATCGACCAATCAAGAAGCGCGCAATGTTGAAGTTTCTCTTGATTTCTTAGAAAAAGGAGAAAAATATATCGCTCAAATCTATGCTGACGGAGACAATGCAGATTGGAAAACCAATCCGACAGACTACAAAATCATGGAGCAAGAAGTAGATTCGAACAGTGTATTAAATATCAAAATGGCAGCTGGCGGTGGTCAGGCGATTGTATTTAAGCGTTGTTCTAGTATTGATTAATACACATAAGGAATCAGACTGCTTACATAGTATATAGAAAAAACTAGGAAGGTAGCAGCACTAGGCATTAAACAGACTGTAATTATAACCCTTTGCCCTTTGTTGCACATTCCCCGAAGGGCAAAAGACTAACTTTTAAAAAAAGCAAACGGGCTACCCCACAAAAGTGAGGTAGCCCGTTTTTATAATCTAAACTTTGATTCGTTTAAACGAAACTGATTACAGTTTGTTTGCAGAACCAAGTACGTTTTCGATTTTAACAGCATAAAGTGTTTTCAAACCGTCACGAGCTGGACCTAGGTATTTACGTGGGTCGAACTCACCTGGGTTAGTTGCGAAGATCTCACGAACAGCAGCAGTCATAGCTAAACGACCGTCTGAATCGATATTGATTTTACATACTGCAGAAGCAGCTGCTTTACGTAGTTGCTCTTCTGGGATACCGATAGCATCAACCATTTTACCACCATATTTATTGATTGTAGCAATAAGGTCTTGTGGTACTGAAGATGATCCGTGAAGAACGATAGGGAATCCAGGGATTCTTTTTTCAATCTCCTCAAGGATGTCAAAACGCAATGCTGGTGGTACTAAGATACCATTCTCGTCGCGAGTACATTGGTCTGGAGTAAATTTGTTTGCTCCGTGAGAAGTACCGATAGAGATAGCTAAAGAGTCAACACCTGTTTTAGTAACAAAGTCAACAACTTCTTCTGGCTCAGTATATGTGTGGTGATCAGAGCTAACCTCATCTTCAACACCAGCTAACACGCCAAGCTCACCTTCAACAGTAACACCGTGTGCGTGAGCATACTCTACTACTTGTTTTGTTAAAGCAACGTTATCTTCGTAAGCAAGGTGAGAACCATCAATCATTACTGAAGAGAATCCCATGTCAACACATGACTTACATAATTCAAATGAATCTCCGTGGTCAAGGTGCAATACGATTTGAGGTTTTTCACAACCTAATTCTTTTGCATACTCAACAGCTCCTTGCGCCATGTAGCGAAGTAACGTTTGATTAGCATACTTACGTGCTCCACTTGATACTTGAAGAATCACTGGAGAGTTTGTTGATACAGCTGCTTGCACGATTGCTTGCATCTGTTCCATGTTATTAAAGTTAAATGCAGGGATAGCATATCCACCTGCTACAGCCTTTGCAAACATATCTTTAGTGTTCACAAGTCCTAATTCTTTGTAACTTACCATTTGTTGTATTGTAATATTAATGATTAAAAACCTCCACAAAGATAATAATATTCGCTGTACTAATAAACCCTTAGACGAAAAAATAATATAAAAGTGATGCTGATGTGAGAAAAACGCCCTTTTTCACTTTGTCACATTCATAGATATCGATTAATCAATATCTACTATATAATATCGAAAAGAGTATTGAAATTGAATCTCACATTAAATATATTATTGCTTGAATGTATAGAGTATGACTACTGGATTATCATCTTCGCCAATAGTAAGTGCTGCTGGGGCATCTTTCAAATAACCCTTCTCACGCATGGCAGATAGTATATACGAACTTACTACCTGCGCACGCTTATTATCCGAACAAGCATACTCGGGCCAAAATGGCACACCTCCATCTATATCGTTATCTAATCCCAAAACGTTGTTGCCCGGAACGGCTTCGCTACACTTTATATAATCTGCTGGGGCAAGATGCGATTTGAGCGCTCCAGTCTCTTTGTTGAATTGTTGTAGGTAGATGCCATCTCCTTTATAAAGTCTGACATAAATATGGCGAGGTGTTTCAAATAGATCATATACACCAATCGTTTCATCATTCTCGAATGCGTTATCTCTAAGTTTGGTTATATCCGATACGCCTTCGTAATAATTTGCAGCATTGTCTCGCTTCAAAATACAAGCAGGCTTAATACCTGCGCTTGAAATACGAAAAACCGTATCATTGCAGGCTGTAAAGAGTAGCACGCCAGCTGCCGAAGGAGCAAAACAGATATCTTTCATAAAACGAACATCTTCTTTTATGCTGTTAGGATAGAGGCTCTTTGTAGATTCTAACGTACCATTTGTTGCTTTCAACGCACCAGCCCAAGGAGCTTGATGGAAGGGTGCCATAATCGAACCCTCTAAAGCGACTTTACCATCTGCCAACACATGCATTCCAGCAGCTTGACGCATGGTAGTATCACTACGAAGGTAATCCCCCTCAAATGAATAGACCAACACATCTCCTGCTTGGTGAAAGATAGATAATTCGTTGTGGTTATCGTCAATTGCCAATTCGCTAATCAATCCATACTCACCTGGCCCATTACCCTCACTAGCTATCTGACGAATAAATTTGCCTTGCTTATCAAACTGTAATATTTGCGCAGTCTTGCCATTGTACATAAACAAGAAATCTTTTGAGACCTGCAAATTGAGTAGATTACTAATTAAATAGGGATCGTCTGTCTGTAATGGTATATACTCAATACGTTCTACATCACTTTTAAGTGAGATAGGCAGATCCTTTTGCATGGCAGTGCGTACATCAATCACAGGTGTTTCTAAAGCTGTTTGTTGTTCTGATTGGCATGCAAGCATACCCAAGCTTAGAAAAGTAGATAGGAAAATGGCTTTATTCATGGCTTTATTATTTAGTATGTATAGTTAAAAACCTCCTACAAAAGTAATAATATTCACCACACTAACAACTCCTCAATAAAAAAATAATATAAAAGTAATCGTGTCGTGAAAAATTAGTCATTTTTCTTTGACATATCAACTCTAATCCATACCTTTGCAAGCAATTTATTAGTTACCAGATAAATTGTAGATAAACGAATAAATAATTTTAAAGATTATAACAAAAATGAAACAAGGAATCCATCCTGAGAATTACCGTCCAGTTGTATTTAAGGACATGTCTAACGAAGATGTTTTTATCACTCGTTCAACTATCAATGCTAAAGAAACTATCGAACTTGATGGTGTAACTTATCCTTTGATCAAAGTTGAGATCTCTAACACATCTCACCCATTCTACACTGGTAAGTCTACATTAATTGACACAGCAGGTCGCGTTGACAAGTTTATGACTCGTTACGGAAAACGTGAACTTAAAAAATAAATCTACACTGTTAGATTGTTTGTACATAAAAAAGTGTATCCATTTGATTGGGTACACTTTTTTTTTGCTCGGATAGCTAAGCATGGATTCTAAAAATAAAATTATGAAATAACTCTATTCGTAAATTATTTACGTACATTGCGTGCGTAAATAAGCTAATAGTCCAATGAAAAAAGAAACTGCAATTATAGCAATCGCCCTATTTACAACAATAGGCATAGGAGGATGCACACAATCCAGCACACAAAGCGAACTTATCACCGTTGATGTAACAGCAAGTTACCCCGAAAAGGAGCTGATTCTTCAAGACTTTATGGATGTAGAGTACATT
>CAMQTD010000067.1 GCA_947036995.1 uncultured Parabacteroides sp. | reverse complement strand
ACTAACTCGCCTGCTTTGGGGAAGATATTCGCAATCTCGCCCGATGCAGGAGCTGTTAAATGTGCATCATCGAGCAGGGCGGAGACTTGATTTACCGTCCCCCTTGCTGCATTCAGTAGGGCGTTGGCACTCGCTTTATCCTCTTTTTGTGCACCATCTTTTGCCATTTGATAGGCAGCACGAGCAGCTTTTTCGTTGGCTACGGCGGCTTGGTAGAGGGCGTTCACTTCGTCTTTGCGTTGGGCGGTGATGATGCTATCTTGATACAATGCCGTGATGCGTTTGAGGGTGATACGTGCCAAGCGGAGGTCGGACTTCGCCTTGTTCCACAACTCGTAAGACATCGCAATGAGCTGCTTACGCGTGCCAGCATCTACCTTTTGGTTTTGGAACTGCGCCACCTGCTCCAAGGCGTTTACCTGCTCCATTTTTGCCTCGGCTTCGGGGCTGTTTATCACCACTAACGTGTCGCCACGCTCTACGCGCTGCCCTTGTTTTACGCAAAAGGAGTCGATCCTTCCGGGCAATTTACCTGAGATGCGTATCTCCGTAGCCTCTACCTGCCCCTGCAACAGCATGGGTTGATTGCGCATGGTGGCGATGCCGATAACCGAAATCAGCAAGACGATAACTAACACTGTAACAAAGGCGATTGCCAAATATTGCTTCGAACGATTCATATTGATTCTTTTATATAACGTATACCGTAATTTACTTTTCTACTCTTGCAAATGCGCCTCCCACGCTCCCGAAGCGCGGTATTGGGCAAACGTATCCGTAAGTCCGCAAACCGCCAACAGATTAATCAGCGCCACATCATAGGCGTAGTAGGCAGCGAGTGAGGCAATATGCACATTGGCGCGCATCACCTCGGCATCAATCACCTCGATCGAGGTGCCCATCCCCTCTAAGAATGCCCGTTTACGCATCCGCACCAACTCATTGCCCAAGGCGATGGAGGCTTGCAAGGAGGCAACATCGGTCAACGCATTCTCGAGTTGTGCGTAGAACTTATCTACCGCCAAACCCAAATCGTCTACCGCTTTTTGCTTGGTGAGGTTTACCATCTGCGCCGCAATCTTAGTTTGGCGGATACGCTTTTCGCGCTCCAAACCATCGAACAGATTCCATGTAAAAGCCACCCCAACCATGCTTCGGGGAACGAGATTACTCGGTATGCCGTTGCTATACATCGTCTGCTTTGCCCACAGGGCAATGTTGGGGAGATAGGCGGCGCGGTCTATCTGGAGTTGGTTGTGTGCTATTTTCTCCTGCATGGCGAGCTTATTTACCGTGAAGTTTGCCGTAGGGAGTTGCGCTTTGAAATAGCTTGCAGTCGGAATCTTTGCGTTGATAAAGAGTGCCGTAGTGGGTTCTATTTGTTGCGTTGAGTCGAGGTTTACCACACGGTTCAGCGCTTGTTGGGCTACGTAGAGCTCTTTTTTTGCTGTCGTCAATGTACGTTTCGACTCCTCCATCGTTACTTGCGCAAAGAGGCGATCGGCTTTGTTGAGTATGCCGTTTTGCTCCATCTTCAGGGCATATTCGTAATGTTTGAGTAAGTCGTTGTAGGCACGCTGTCGCACTTGCACCACCTGCGTGCCGAGGCGTACGGCAAAGTAACTCGTAACCACTTCGGCTTGCAACGTGGCATCTACCTGCTGATGTTCTATGCGAGAGATGTCAACGAGTCTGCTACCAATGCGGCTGGCGTGAATGCGTTTGCCGCCTGCAAACACTGTCCATAGCATGTTGGCATCTATGGTGGTAAGGTTGTTCGGCATCAACCCAAAGGTGAGGGAGTGCTGCCCGATTTTATCGAGTATAGAAGAGATGAACTGTTCGTCGGGCACGATAGAGTGAATAAAATCTTTGGCTGGGTCTGTAATTTGACTGAGCGACTCTTTCACCTCAATATCGTTAGCAAGATAGGTGTACGCACCCGATGCGTTGATGTGCGGATACCAAAACGAGCGCAAACGGTCGCGCTCGGCAACGTTCCACTCAATTCCTTTTTTTGCCAACAGCAGCGTGTGGTTTTGCTGCTGCATCAAAAGGAGTGTTTCGTTTAACGATAACGCGTGTTGCGCGGTCAAAGTGGATGAAAAGAGAAGCAAAACGACCCCTCCGATAATTGATTTATACTGCATTGTGTCCCTGCTTTAATGTTAAATGACTGCTTAAATAACAGTGTGCAGAGGGGAAAGGTTGTAGGTATTATACAACACACAATCGTGTATGAACAATTCGAAAAAAGAGAGTGTGCATGGATCATTATATAGTAGCCCGTTTAAAGCAATAAAAGGTCTTTACTTACAGCACGGCTTGTGCTGTAAGTAAAGACCTTCTTGAAATTAACTATATGGAGTTATATTACTTTGTCATAAAATTGAAATTGAAATCATCGTACGACCAAACCTCTTTCCCTTTCGGGATGTTTACTTCGCCTTTGAGCTTGCCGTTTTTCTTCGGAGCTACTTTTAGTTCGATACGGGTGTAGGCGCCTGTTTCGTAGTTGAAGGTTTCACCGTCTACACGTTTGAAAGCGATATCGTCTTTGTTGATCGGAAGTGCGGCGTTGAGCATGGCATTGATGGCGTCGAGCTTGGATGTGAGGAATAGTTTGCTCAGGAGGTCGACCTTTTCGGGGTTACCAACGCGAACGCTCCAGATACCTGAGGCTTCGGTTTTCCAATCGCAGTAGGTTGTTTGGGCTTGCATAACAAGTCCGAACGAAAGGGCGCGGAGGAGGTGGATTTGTTTTCTTTTATAAGTTAGTACTGATTTCATTCGCAGGTAAAGTTAATTTTATATTTGTAAACAACAAAACCTGAAATAGTGTATTTCAGATTTTGTTGGAACACATAAATCATTTAAGCGTAAAGCTATTTCACGACCTTAATATAATCAATCCCTACACGTCCATTCTTCACAAACACATGCGGGCACACTTTAGATTTCAGTGCTACGTCAGCATTAAATTTTACTTGTCGTACAGTTTCTTGTTCTGAGAAATAGTGCAACTGTTTTGTTGTTCTATTTTTAAACGCTCAGTGTATTTACGCAGTTGCGCTTGATTGCGTTCGCATGGAACAAGGTCTTTTTCAATATCACCACGTGGTGTTTCTTTGAGTCTTTTCTGTCCGATACGGATAATCTCTACAGCACGTTTAAATTTCTTTTTATCACCTCTGATTGCATCTAAACAAGGACTCTTCGTTGGTCTATCAAATGTAATCTGTGCTGTTAGCTTGCGTCCATGATTATTTAGCGACCAGATATTTACCTTTGTTAATTCTACCAATTCTTTGATTTCGTGGTTGTGCAGTGGACTACGTCCTGCAAGTGTAGAATCAAATGCTGATTCATATACAGGATAATAGACACCATTTAAGTCCATCCAACTGTAAAGTGTCTCTTTCTCTTTGGTCGAAAGTTTTACATTGTGATGATTTCCTTCAATAATCTTGGTTAGTTTACTTGGATAAGAACCCCACGAGTAAGCAGGTTGAATATCGGCAGGTCCACCACCTACTAAGGTAACAACTTTCTTTACATACATATTTACATAAGCTGCATTAAAGAATGGATTCTTATCTTTGGCTAATACTAACTTCGCACGGTCTTTTTCGTCAAAATCGTGACAACTTACACAGCGTTTATTTAAGATTGGTTGCACTTGCTCCATAAACGAAAACTTAACGGGCTTCTTCTCCATCCAATCCTTTAGTTTTACTGCTGGTTTTTTCAATGCCGTTGGCGTTGTTGCTGTAGGTGCTGGCACATTGAGGCGATTCTCGTGACAACCGATACAACCATTGGTTTCTCCGGGCATCAACATAGTTCCACTACGCATGGATTGAATCATTTTCTTGTCTTTATCCAACAACTGAAAGAAAACATACGTACCTGCTGGTGCTTCAAAGTTTGCAGAACCATCGGCTTCGATTGGTACAATACCTAGAATACGTTTATTCTCAAAACTATGCCAGTTTACACCTGGAGCTTGCTCTCCTTGTCCGCCCCAACCATTTTGTGTCCATGTACGCTTTTCGGGAGATTCTACGATACGTAAATATTTAGCTGCCCCTTTTTCGACACCTTGCATATGTGTGCCTTCGTATACATTTTGAATGTAAAATGCACCCTTCTTATCACTATGGTTACGCATAGATGGAATGATATTAGGCTTTGCATGTGGTTGAATAATCAGTGGGTCGAACAGACTTTGATTGCCTTCAAACAATAACTCTTCTGTTCCATCTGTACCAATTAAATAGATACCCATCTTTGCATCGTCAATATTCCATCCACCACGCTTATACCAAATAGAGCGAGAGGTTAAGAAATGTGTTTCACTCAATGGAAATGGGTCTTCGTAAAAGTGTTCAATCCACTTGAATGTGTCAAGATCTCCTTTACCAACCAATTTAGCTGCCTCTTTAGGCCAGATATGAAGTAGTGGTTCTGCATTATCAACACCTTTTCTTCTATCAATCACAGCCACGGCTCCCCAAGGACGATCGTGACATGATCCGAATACACACACAACAAGTTCTGTTCCTGGAATCTGACGTGCATCAATAACACCACCGGGCGAAGCTGTATTGTTACCATAATAGATAGCATGTTTAGTTCCATCAGGGTTAACGGTCCACAAACCTTGTGCATCGCCAAAGTTACGATCTACATATTCCCAACGATCATACAAAATACGTCCGTCACTTAACATCGAAGCATGCCCTTCAAAGAGTGTACTTATTCCTATTTGTGAAATGTTGGCACCATCTTTATCCATTCTGTATAAGTTCGCCATAATGTGACGGTTACACATACAGTATTTAGGTTGACGTGTAGAGCTAAATGCAATTCCTCCATCAGGCAAATAAATTGGATCGATATCTGATACGCCTGCTGCTGTGGTTAATTGTTTTAGATTGGTACCATCAATATTTATTTCGTATATATGGTAGAAATCAGCTTTACTCTTTCGCATCGAAAAGATGATTTTAGTTCCATCGTAAGATAATTCAGGATCTCTAACGACCCCCTCTTTCAATTCGAGAAGCGTTTTAACTGTTGTAGTGTTTACATCAAAGATACGTAGTGCTGCACCCGGAAAAAAGCTGTTTTCATTGATTTCTCCCTTTTGAAAGAGCGTTGCCGTATTGTGGTGATCAACGGCGTATTGCTCTCTCTCGACAAACAATATTTGTTTTCCTGCTAACTGTTTTTTTGCCTTAGCAGACAATGCAATCTTTTTAACGGGTATAGATTGTGCCGAAAGCGTATGCACCGACACTAAAAAAACTGCGACTAGGCAACAGGACAAATAAAAATGTTTCATGGCTATGTAATAATTTAGTGGTTGTTTATATCTATTTATTTACGACACCGAAGCGCCTAAGTTTGCCGAAATTTGCTTTGCTGTTTTGATTATCACGGCAGCTACTTCGGGGAACATGCTTTTAGGCAATCTTCCCGAAGGACCTGAAGTCCATATCGAAGCCGCTATCTCGCCAAACTGATTAAATATTGGGGCTGCAATACAGTGTACGCCATCCATCTCCTCTGCTAAGTCTAGTGCATATCCTACTTTGCGAATTTTATCTAACTCTTTGCGAAGTGACTCTTCTGTTATAATCGTATTTTTATTGTACTTAACATATTCGATTGTTTTTAATGCAGCTTCACGCTCCTTATCTGAAAGATAAGCCAGAAACAATTTACCTGGAGCTGAAGAATATAAGTTAAAACTCGTTCCTGCACGCAGTAGGAATGTGAAATTGTACGATCCCAAGACCTGCTCCAACAAAACAATTCGATTCTCCATAAACACACCTAACATGATACTCTCTTTAATTGTATCACGGAGTGCACGCATAGGTGGTAAAGATTGTTCTACAATATTTGACTCTCCTAAAGCTGCCAAACCGATACGTAATAATTTTTTAGATAAGAAATAGCGTTGAGTCTCGCTATTTTTAGTCAGATATCCCATGGCTGATAATGAATTTAACAGTCGGTATATTGATGTTTTAGGTTGCGCTAATTTATTAACTAATTCTTGCATTGACAATCCCATGGGATAATCTACTAATAGCTCCAATAACTCGAACCCTTTTTCGAGCATTGGTATACTATATTTTGCAACTTGCTGATCTTCTTCTGTTTTATCAATAATCATAACCGTATATTAGTTTCTTATTTGGAACTTTGTTTTATATTCGAAACAAATATATCGTATTGCTTTAATATAACAATAGAACTTCGCGTTAATTTATAATAAAATAGAATATTTGTATATATGAATTGGAGTATCACTGCAAATAGCGCAGCATAAAGTTTTGAAAAAGAATACCCCTTGATTCATAATGACAAATGCTTCCTATAAATGATTTTGCAATCATTTATAGGAAGCATTTGTCATTTAAAAGTAGACAGCGTTTAATTTACACCCCCGTTACCTATAACTTTAGTTTTGAGACAATCTCCTTTTTTAATGTAAATCAATCAGCAACACGACCAACTGATTTTACATTTTGTATTTTACTGAGTGCTATGCACATTTTTTGCACATCTTCAACATCGTGAACAAGCATTTTAATCCTACCCTCAAATATTCCATCTTTGGCATCAATAACTAAGCGCTGAATATTAACTGCAAAATCACCAGATATAGCCTGTGTAATCTCAGTTAGGACCCCAATACTATCAATACCTTTAACTTCTAGTATTGCTTCGAACGAGCTATTTTTATGGTTCGACCACTCTGTTGTAAGGATTCGTTCGCCAAAGCTACTTTTTAAGCGTACACCAATTGGGCATGAACGTTTATGTACAATCACCTCATTACGTTCATTAATAAAGCCAAATGCGTCATCTCCAGGGATGGGTTTGCAGCATTCTGCAATTTTATAGTTTCGCTCGTAGGTCTCTTCTTTGAGTAGGTAGGTTTTCTTTTTATCAAAAAAGGTTTTATCCGTTGATGGTAGTTCTGTATCTACTTCTTTAGGACCTACACCTAATGCTTGTTTGACATATTTAAACAGTGCATTATCCGTTTTTTCTTTTAATATTTTCTTTAGATTATCGGGTAAGATTAGCTCCTTCTTCGCTACAGAAAACAGAAATTCTTCTCTTTTAGCAAAGCCATAATAAAGTGCTAATTTATCATGATTAGCAGTTGATTCTTCTAATTCAGAACTTCTTAAAATATCATTTACAGTTACTTCACCAAGCTTTGCTAAATCTTTACGGTAGCGTCTCAGTGCAGCATCCACTTTTGCTTTTGCCTTCGCAGTCGTGACATATCCAGCCCATTCAGGTTGAGGTATTTGAGATTTAGAGGTAAGTATCTCCACTTGGTCACCACTTTTCAGGGCATGACTCAAAGGTACTAACCGATGATTTACTTTTGCCCCTATACAATGGTTTCCAATGTTGGAGTGCAGTGCATAAGCAAAATCTAATGCGGTAGCAGTTTGAGGCAAGGTTTTTATATCACCCTTAGGTGTAAAAACAAAAATCTCGGAAGTGAATAAATTGAGTTTAATGGTATCTAAAAAGTCCAACGCATTGGGGTCGGGGCTTTCTAGAATTTCGGTAATTGTGTGTAACCATTTATCTAATTCAGTATCCTCTTCTACATTATGTGTTTTGTATTTCCAGTGTGCAGCAAATCCTTTTTCAGCAATGTCGTCCATTCGTCTACTACGAATCTGAATTTCTACCCACTGACCATCAGGTCCCATTACAGTAACGTGCAGTGCTTGGTATCCATTAGCTTTAGGTCTGCTCACCCAATCGCGTATACGGTCGGGTTTAATACCGTAGATATCTGTAATGATGGAGTAAATTTCCCAACAAATATTTTTATCATTAATTTCTGTAGATGATTCAAATACAATACGCACTGCAAATATATCGTATATCTCTTCGAAAGTAACCCCTTTGGCTTGCATTTTACTCCAGATAGAGTAGACCGATTTTACGCGATCAAGCATTTCGTATTGTAGGTTTTTATTATTGAGTTGATCAATAACAGGTGTTGCAAAGTGTGTGTAGATCTCCCTACGAGCTTGCTCCGTCAATTTAAGTTTTTCTTTAATTGAGGCATAATCTTCAGGATGTTCATATTTGAAACTTAAATCTTCGAGTTCTGTTTTTATAGAAAAGAGACCCAAGCGATGTGCCATAGGAGCATAAAGGTAGAGTGTTTCACCAGCAATTTTATACTGTTTGGCAGGGAGCATCGATCCTAGCGTACGCATATTGTGCAACCTATCTGCTATTTTGATTAGAATAACACGGATATCCTCACTCATTGTCAGCAGTAGTTTTCGGAAATTCTCTGCCTGAGCAGAAGCTTTTTCACCAAAGATACCGCCCGATATTTTAGTTAATCCGTCTACGATTTGAGCAATCTTCGGGCTGAACATATTTTCCATATCCTCTACCGTATATTCTGTGTCTTCGACCACATCATGGAGTAAGGCACAGCAAATAGATGTAGAGCCAAGTCCAATCTCTTTACACACAATGCGAGCCACTGCTAGTGGGTGCATAATATAAGGCTCACCAGAACGACGTTTAGCTCCATGGTGTGCTTTGTTAGCGAGATTAAATGCTTTGGTTATAAGTTCGACCTTACGCCTGTGATTCGTATTAAGATAATCTGCAATTAAATTGTCAAATTCTTCTTGAATCATTATTTCATCTGCTGATTTTACTATAAGTGTATCGCTCATATGGCTGCTCCTCTCTTTTTTGGTTCGTTCTAATTTAAGCAAATATACAAAAAGTCTATTAAGAATAAGCTTCTTAATAGACTTTTTAATGTTTAGTTGTCAGAAAATAATAAATCTTCTAAATTTTACTTATTATTCTTTTGGCGCGCTTGTTCTTGTTGAAGACGTTGAGCCTCTTCTAATCGAGCCATGAAAGCTGATTTCTTTTGAGGCTTTTTCTTGTTCTCTTCCAATTTAAGCAACAATTTATCTTCGTTAATTGTGTAACGGAAAATAAGTGTTTGTATAATTGTAATCAATGTTGATACAAAATAGTAATAACTTAAACCTGCAGCACTTTGATTAAAGAATACCAAGAACATCAAAGGCATCATGTACATCATCGCCTTCATACCTGGCATTTGTTGCTGCCCTGTATTGGTTTGATCCATGTTGAATTTGGTGTAGATAATATTCGTGATTGTCATCAATAAACAGAATAAACTGATATGATTACCAAAGTATTCTGATACCAAAGGAATATGTGTGTTCCATGAGATAATTGAATCGTAGGTCGAAAGGTCGTGAGCCCATAAGAAACTCTCTTGACGCAATTCAATCGCCGAAGGAAAAAACATATACATTGCAATCAAAATAGGCATTTGCAGCAACATTGGAAGGCAGCCACTCATTGGACTAGCACCAGCTTTACTGTAAAGTTCCATCGTAGCACGTTGGCGGTCCATTGCTTTGTCTGTTCCAGGATACAGCGCATTGATTGCTTCTACTTGTGGGCGTAAAACGCGCATTTTGGCAGAAGAGATATATGATTTGTATGTTAATGGGAACAAAAACATTTTTACAATAAACGTCATCAATAAAATGATGATACCGTAGTTACTGATAAATCCGCCCAATAGATCAAACAAAGGTATAATGATATACTGATTGATGTAACGGAATACACTAGCTCCTAGTGGTACAAGTTTCTCCAATTGTAATTGATCTTCCGATGCAACATTTTCGTTGTATGTTTTAAGTAACGGGTAGCTGTTTGGTCCGATAAAATAACGGAATGATGCTGCTTCGTTGCTTCTTAGGTCAAAAGGAATTGATGTTGTTGCATTGAATGTTTTCAAATACTCACCTGTTGGAATCATTTTAGAATCTAACTTTGTATCTGAAAAGTCATTTTTAGCGATTAAGACAGTTGCGAAAAACTTATCTTTAAAACCAATCCATTGTACTTTTTCTGCTACGGTGATGTTTTCGTCGCTCAACTCGCTAAGGTATTCTACATCGTCGCCACTAAGTTTGTAATACAAACCTGTTAGCTGATTTTCGAATTTGCGTCCTTTCTCTTGTTGACGGATTTTTTGCATCCATTGAATCTCCAATGATTTGGTTGAAGGAGCTAAAACACCATTCAATCCATTTCCTTGAATATCAAAGTCGACCATATACGAATCGTTCGCCAATGTGTATTTAAAGTCTAGGTAACTGTTAGCACCTGCATTTAAACGCATCACAACCGAATTTTCTTGTTCGTTTACGATAGGTGTAAAATACATATCTGACGTACCAACTACACGATCGTTCGACGTAATTAAGGTAACATCAAATTTAGAATCTTTACCATCAAAAAGAATAAGTGGTTGTTGATCCCATGTTTTATACTCTTTTAGTTGAGCATAACTCAATCGTCCTCCTTTAGTTGAAATTTTCAGTTCAACTAAATTGTTTTGCAATACGATAAATTCTTCTTGTCCTATCATTGCAGGACCAAAAGCACCAAAATTACTTTTTAATCTTGCCTCACGTACTGAATCAGATTCACCAGATATTTCTATAGCGTTAACTACGTTGTTATCTCCTGCTAATGCAGCAGATTCAATCTTCTCTTTCGCTAATTCTACTTGTGCAATAGAATCTTGCTTTTGGAGTTGAGCATCGATTTGTTCCGGTGATGGCTGGTTAAACCAGCTAAAACCGAACAAAACGGCACCAATCAGAATGAAACCAATTAATGTATTCTTATCCATTGATATTTTATTATTTATTGATAGCTGCTTGAACGAAACTCATAAAGAGTGGATTCGGATTCACAACCGTACTGTTATACTCTGGGTGGAATTGTACACCAACAAACCATTTAAGTGATGGGATTTCTACCACCTCTACTAAATTAGTTTCAGGGTTTTCACCTGTACACATCATGCCAGCAGCCTCAAATTGAGCTTTGTATTCGTTGTTAAACTCAAAACGGTGACGATGGCGCTCCTGTATATTTGTGCTACCATAAGCTTCTAACGCTTTAGAGCCAGCTTTAAGTTCACAATCATAAGCACCCAAACGCATTGAACCTCCCATGTTGGTAACAGTCTTCTGCTCTTCCATGATGTCAATTACTTTATATGGCGTAGTTGGGTTCATCTCTGTAGAGTTAGCCTCTGCAAAACCTAATACGTTACGTGCAAATTCAATTACCATACATTGCATACCTAAACAGATACCTAACAATGGAACATCATTTTCACGTGCAAAACGTAAAGCTGAGAATTTACCTTCTAATCCACGCTGTCCAAAACCTGGAGCAACTAGAATTGCATCTAACGAACCTAACATCTCTTTTGCATTTTCGTCATTCAATTTCTCTGAGTGGATAAATTGAAGATCAAGTTTGCGGTGATGGTAAGTTGCAGCTTGTAGCAACGATTCGTTGATTGATTTATAAGCATCTGGAAGCTCAACATATTTACCTACTAAACCAATTGTCACTGTTTCAGTAGCCGTATATTTTTTGTTTAAGAAATTTTTCCAAGGTCCCATCTCTGGTTTTGGACCAATTTCTAAACCAGCTTTACGTAAAACTGTTTCGTCCATTTTCTGATCTTGAAGCACCAAAGGAACTTCGTAGATAGTTGGTACATCCATTGATTGAACCACTGCACCCTCTTCTACATTACAGAATAATGCAACTTTACGCAAGATATCACCCTTAAGTTCGCGCTCTGTACGTAGTACTAAAACGTCTGGCTGAATACCAAGTTCTTGAAGTTGCTTAACTGAGTGTTGCGTTGGTTTTGTTTTCACCTCTTTTGCAGCAGCAATATAAGGAACATATGTTAAGTGTACACAAATACAACTTTTACCTAGTTCCCATTTCAATTGACGTACACTTTCAATAAACGGAAGTGACTCAATATCTCCTACTGTACCACCAATTTCAGTAATAACAAAGTCGTATTTGTCTTTAGTACCCAATAATTTAATATTGCGTTTAATCTCGTCGGTGATATGAGGTACTACTTGTACAGTTTTACCTAAATAATCGCCTTTACGCTCTTTACTAATAACGCTTTGGTATATACGACCTGTCGTAATATTGTTTGCTCTTGTTGTTGGCACATTTAAGAAACGTTCGTAATGACCTAAATCAAGATCCGCTTCGTGACCATCTACAGTTACGTAACACTCACCATGTTCGTATGGGTTTAGAGTTCCTGGATCAATATTGATATACGGATCGAATTTTTGAATGGTTACTTTATAGCCTCTTGCTTGAAGTAATTTACCCAATGAAGCAGCAATGATTCCTTTACCTAAAGAAGAAATAACGCCACCTGTAACGAAGATATACTTAGTATCTGCCACAATTATAATGTTTTAATGATCTTAATAAATCTATTTAATTTTGTTCCGAAACAGCAAAGTTACTACTTTCATTTTAAATTGCACAATTTAAAACGCAAATATCTGTTATTTTGCTAATTCAAACACTTTTTTGCCAATTCTGTTCCCGTCGATAAAGATATCGACACGGTAATTTCCTGTAGAGAGATACTCTTCTACTTTCCAATACATTGTAACGGGTAAGTCTTCACCATCATATACAATATTTCGTTTCAACGAGTAGTTTATTTCGCCATTTTCATATGCAAATACATTTGCACGGCTTTTAAGAAGTATATCATCGTCAGGTTTCATGATACGCACGTATACCTCTTTGTCGCCAACTTCGGCAGTGATATTCTTTGCTATTCTAAAGTCGATAACTAGTTGATCTATTTTACTTATGCGTTTGGCAACCTTTCCTCGTCCTGTTACTGCTTTTACGTTTATAGCTGTTGCGTTCAGTTTTGAAGCCATGGTTACGCGCTCGTTCAGCTTTTCAGTCTCTTTCTTTAACTTTGATGCGTTAGATGTTGCTTGGCGGTATTTGCGTTCTACTTGTTTCTTTTCCTCACGTAGTTGGTGATTTGCTGTATTCAACGAATCTATCTGCACAACAAAGTTACGCATGATTTTTCTGAGGGTAGATAATTCTTTTTTCAATTCAGCGATACGCACCTTATTAGTCGATTTAATGGTGCGGAGCTCTTCTTGTAATCGTTGTACTTTACTTTGTTCTGTAGAGAGTTTTGACATTAAAGAATCATTGCCAATATCGAATTTATACCCTTCGTATTGTAACGAAAGTTCATTAAATTCATCTTCGAGTGTCTCTTTGTCTAAGTCGTACGCTTGAACGATCTCATCCATTTGAGTTTGTTGTTGTAAAATATAGTATATCGCACCTCCAATGGCTAATACTAAAATGATCACAGCAACAATAAGTAACGACATCTTATTGATTGCTTTTTCTTCTTTAATCTCTTTGTTTTCTAGGCTCATAATCTCTTTTCAGTTCACTATAAATTGTTACATAATTAAATGAAGTTGCAAAGGTAGCCTTAAAGATACGTTTTAAAGGGTTGTAATTATTTATTTACATATTTTTAAGGGAACAGGATGTATGAGTAATGCAGCTCTTAAGCTTTATCTGTGGTTGAAAGTGTAGGGTCTTTACAGGGGGTTTTTGCAAATACTAATCGGATAGAATGGTGATAGATTAATTCTATCACCATTCTATCCGATTAGTAGACATGACGTTCGGCATGTGGAGGTATATTACTCCTCAGTATTTAGCGTGTATATTTAAATATATTGCTGTCTGGTAAACAGATAATGTTTAATTTTTATTGTTTGCTTTTTAGTCTCAACTAAAGCCAACGTATTAATTAAAAAAGTATCTAAACAAGTCGTTACCATTAGCATAAAGCAACAGTGCGAAAAGCAAGAACATACCTGTTAGTTGTGCATATTCCATAAATTTATCGCTTGGCTTACGGCGTGCAATTACTTCGTAAAGTAAGAACATCACATGTCCACCGTCTAAAGCTGGTATCGGAAGGATATTCATAAAGGCAAGGATGATTGATAGGAAAGCTGTTT
>CAMQTD010000066.1 GCA_947036995.1 uncultured Parabacteroides sp. | reverse complement strand
ATGAAAATGAAAAACTTACTAAGAGATTTTTTAATACTACTAACAGTAACACTTGTTGCTTTTCCGGCTGTTGCCCAACAACTACCCGAATGGCAAAGCCAGTACGCCATTGGTTTAAATAAGCTCGAACCACACACTTACGTTTGGCCTTACGGTAAAGCTTCAGATGTGAAAGCGGGTAATTATGAACAATCGCCCTACTATCAGAGCCTAAATGGTAAATGGAAGTTTAACTGGGTAAAGAATCCCGATAATCGTCCGAAGGATTTCTATAAGCCTACGTTCTACACAGGAGGATGGGCAGACATCAATGTACCAGGTAACTGGGAGCGACAGGGATATGGTACTGCTATTTATGTGAATGAGACTTACGAGTTTGATTCAAAGATGTTCAATTTTAAAAAGAATCCACCATTAGTTCCGCATAAGGAGAACGAGGTAGGATCGTATCGTCGTACATTTACCGTGCCAGCTACGTGGGATAATAGCCGCGTAGTACTTTGTTGCGAAGGGGTTACCTCTTTCTATTATGTATGGGTGAATGGAGTTTTTCTAGGATATAATCAAGGTTCGAAAACGGCTGCTGAGTGGGATATTACCGACCATCTGAAAGAAGGAGATAATACCATTGCGCTCGAAGTATATCGTTGGAGTGCAGGTGCATATCTAGAGTGTCAAGATATGTGGCGTTTAAGTGGTATTGAACGTGATGTATATCTTTACAGTACGCCAAAGCAATATATAGCCGATTATAAAGTTACATCTACACTCGAAAAGAAACAGTATAAAGAGGGTATCTTTGGGTTAGACGTGACAGTAGCAGGTGCTTCTACAGCACCGCGTACGATTGCTTATACACTACAAGATGCAACAGGTAATACCGTATTGCAAGATGCTATAGAAGTTAAATCACGCGGATTGAGTAATCTAATTGTATTTGATCAAAAAGAGCTTCCCAACGTAAAGGTTTGGAGTGCCGAACATCCAAACTTATACACTTTGCTTGTCGAATTGAAAGATGCGAGCGGTAAGGTTATTATGGTAACAGGTTCTGAAATAGGTTTTCGTACGTCGGAAATAAAAGATGGACGTTTCTGTATAAACGGTGTGCCTGTATTGGTAAAGGGTACAAATCGTCACGAGCATTCGCAACTTGGACGTACAGTAAGTAAAGAATTGATGGAACAAGATATTCGCTTAATGAAGCAACACAATATCAACACGGTGCGTAATTCTCATTACCCTACACATCCATATTGGTATCAATTATGTAATCGTTATGGATTGTATATGATCGACGAGGCCAATATCGAATCGCATGGTATGGGATACGGGCCAGCTTCGTTAGCTAAAGATAGCACATGGCTATCTGCACACATGGACCGTACGCAACGCATGTATGAACGTTCAAAGAATCATCCAGCAATTGTTATATGGTCGCTTGGTAATGAAGCTGGAAATGGAATTAATTTTGAGCGAACTTATGATTGGATGAAGTCTGTAGAGAATAATCGCCCTGTACAATATGAACGTGCAGAAGAGAATTATAATACAGATATCTACTGTCGCATGTATCGTGGTGTGGATGATATTAAGGCATATGTAGCTAAAAAAGATATTTATCGCCCATTTATATTATGCGAGTATGTGCATGCTATGGGTAATAGTGTGGGTGGATTAAAAGAGTATTGGGATGTATTCGAGAGCGAACCAATGGCACAAGGTGGTTGTGTTTGGGATTGGGTAGATCAGTCGTTCCGTGAGATTGATGCAAATGGAAAATGGTATTGGAGTTATGGAGGCGATTATGGACCTAAAGGTATTCCTAGTTTTGGTAATTTTTGTGGAAATGGATTAGTGAATGCAGCCCGCATACCGCATCCGCATCTACTCGAAATAAAGAAGGTGTACCAGAATGTGAAATCGACACTGATTGATAGTAAAAACTTAACCATTAGTGTGAAAAACTGGTTCGACTTCTCCGACTTAAACGAATATATTTTGCATTGGAATGTAACAACGGATAATGGAACTGTGTGCGCACAAGGAACAAAAGATATTACTTGTGCTCCGCATGCTACAGCAGAGGTAACGATCGGTACGATTAAATACCCATCGGATACGCGCGAAGCTTTTCTGAATTTGAGTTGGACGCGTAAAGAGGCAACAGCATTTATTGCAACAGATAAGGAAGTGGCTTACGATCAGTTTGTGTTGCCAATATCAAAAAAAGCAACTACATATCACCAAGATAGAACAACTACAAAAACAACATTTGCAATCGACAATACAACAGGAGCATTGCGTTCGTTGTGTGTGAATGGCGAAGAGTTATTGGCATCGCCATTGGCATTGAGTCTATTTCGTCCAGTAACCGATAATGATAATCGAGATAGGAATGGAGCTCGTTTATGGAGAAAAGCGGGATTGGATCAGATTACGCAAAAAATAGTCTCTTTAGTAGAAAGAAAAAAAACGACTACAGCGCATGTAGAAATACTAAATACGAAAGGTGAAACTGTCGGAAAAGCTAGCTTTGTCTATTCACTAAAGCGTGATGGAGCATTAAAGGTTGAGACTGTTTTCACGCCCGATACTATTTTGGTTAAATCGCTAGCCCGACTAGGTTTGGTTTTTGAGATGAACAGTGCATATAATGATATCACTTATTTGGGACGTGGAGCGCATGAAACATATGCAGATCGTAAGCAATCGGGTAAGATTGGGATTTATAACACAACGCCCGAACGTATGTTTCATTATTATGTAACACCACAAGCGACAGGTAATCGTACCGATGTGCGTTGGATGAAGATTTCAAATGAGGCAGGCTTGGGCTGTCAGGTTGAGTCAAACAAACCATTTCAATTTAGTGCAATTCCTTTTTCAGATCAGTTATTAGAAAAAGCAAAACACATCAATGAGTTACAAACAAACGGAAAAGTAACGATTCACTTAGATGCTGAGCAATCAGGAGTAGGTACTGCTACTTGTGGACCAGGTGTTTTACCACAGTATAGAGTTCCTGTAAATGAACAACGTTTCGAATTCACACTCTATCCATTAAATTTGAAACGCTAAAAGTGTTCGATATTTAATAAAAAAATGCCCCACATCCTATTGATAGGATATGGGGCATTTTTTATTTTGCATCTTTTATTATGAATTGGTTATATAAGAAAAGCATTAAAGTTGCCCCTAATCCAATTGATAATATTACAAGCCATAAGTCTGAGGGAGAATATTGTACCCATAATATATTCGTAAGCTCTTGCGTTGACACATTCATTTCAACGGCAACTTTCTCAAAATAAGCACTACTAGATAGTCCTTCGGGGATATTTAGACTATTTTCTGTTGCGTATTGTTTTACAAAGGTTACCTTGTCAGACATTTTCTGATATACGTTACCAGAGATAAAGCCCGCAAAAATACTACCAAGAAAGACTGGGATGAATGAAAATCCCATATATAATGCTTTTTTATCGTCAGGTGCTATGCGTCCAATATATTCTGTGATTTTTGGAGAACCTGCCATTTCGCCTAGTGCAAATATAAGTATTGCGGTCATTGTAAATATGATATCTTGAGATGCGAGTGTTAATGCCATCCCTATTGAGCATACAAAGAAACCTGATATCATCGAATGTAAAGGTTTCATTTTCATTATCAAACTTGATACAATAATTTGTAGTAGAATGATGTATAGAGCATCTAAGTTTGTAACAAATTCAGGATCCATTACTCCTGGTCCACGGCTATAGTTTTCACTAATAAATGGAATATGCGTATTGAAAAAATCATACATGCTGCTCGTATCTACCCATTGAGAAATAAAAACAGGAAGGGTATAGAATAGTTGATTGTACATTGTCCAGAAACCAGATATAATAAGTAAGAATATAACAAACCTCCAATCTTTAAGTACTGTACTCATATTTGAGAATACTTCGCCAAGCGTAACTTTTAGTGAGCCGGTTTTTTTGATACAATTGTCTGTTTTAGGCTCTTTATAGAAGAGTAAGAGAATAAAATTCAGAGAGATAATACCTGCTGAAATATAAAAAACTAGCTCATACGAATCTTTAAATAAAAGAGTTACCATAGGACCAAAAAATGCTCCGATATTAACCATCATGTAGAATATTCCAAAACCTATTGAGGATGTCTCATTTGTGGTTGTTTTTGCAATTGTTGCAGAAATAACAGGTTTGAACAGTGCTGCGCCTAATGCAAGATATAAATACATACCGAAAACGGCAGCGAATGAGCTAACCATGGGTATTAATATAAATGCAGAGATGTATATTAGAAACGAAAATGTTAATACTCGTTTGTACCCATACTTGTCTGCAATTGCTCCTGTTAATACAGGCAGGAAGTATAGAATACCTGTGCCGACACCCATAATAAACCCCTTTTGACTTTGAGAGAATTCTAATCCTCCTAAATCAGATGAGCTGGTTAAATAATTAGCGAAAAGCATAAAGAAGCCATACCATGCCCAACGTTCGAATAGCTCAATAGCATTGGCGACCCAAAATGTTTTTGGAAATTTTTGAAATAAGTTCATTGAATTAGTAGTATTATTGTAGTTGTTAATTATGTAAATCTAAATTATAATTTGCGAATATACTTAAAAATTAAAGATAATGCTGAATTAATAAGCAAATAAATAAACTTGTTTGTGGTGCTGTGATCATACGTTATTTCGAAATGATACGAAAAAGTAAATATAATTTACAATTTACCTTATATCTTGCAATGTATAGATAGCCAAAAGGTTGTTTTAAAATATATGATTGGTTACCTTTGCATTGTTTTAAAAGAAATTTATTAAATAGATATATATGAATTGGTTAAATGAATTATTATGGGGGCAGGGTATTGGACATTCAATATTATTACTCTCTTTTGTTATTGCTCTAGGTATCCAATTAGGTAAGATAAAAATTTTTGGAATTTCGTTGGGTATAACACTTGTTTTATTTGTTGGTATTGTGCTTGGTCAACTAGGATTTACGATTAATCACGATGTAATACATTTTTTTAAAGAGTTTGGTTTAATCCTATTTGTGTATTCAGTGGGTATGCAGGTGGGGCCTAGTTTTTTCTCTTCATTTAAAAAAGGTGGTATTACATTGAATCTTTTGGCTTGTGGAATTGTTTTCTTAGGTGTTGTTACAGCGATTATAATTCATTATGTAACAGGAGTTCCGATGGCCACTATGGTGGGTATTCTTTCGGGAGCCGTAACAAACACCCCTGGATTAGGAGCTGCACAACAAGCCTACACAGATGTGAATGGATCTTTAGAGCCTACAATTGCTTTGGGGTATGCAGTGGCTTATCCATTGGGTGTTATTGGTATTATCTTAACTACGATTTTGATTCGCTACGTATTTCGTATTTCGTTGGATAAAGAGAACGAGAATTTGCTGCATGATGTAGAGAAAAATGCAAATATGGCAACACCACTCTCGTTGGTGGTGAAAAATCCAGCTGTGTTTGGCAAAACAGTGGGCGAATTATCGTCTCTTATTAACAGTGATTTTGTGATATCTCGTGTGTGGCATACGAATAAGGATATTGAAATGGCATCTTCTTCTACCATACTACATGATGGAGATAAAGTGTTTA
This sequence comes from uncultured Parabacteroides sp., assembly GCA_947036995.1. GTDB lineage: Bacteria > Bacteroidota > Bacteroidia > Bacteroidales > Tannerellaceae > CAMQTD01. The sequence continues at coordinate 8,646 of CAMQTD010000066.1, read as the reverse complement.
TTATCACAACAGAACCTGAAGTAGAAATAATTACTATGTTTATTGGTGAGGTAATAGATATGGACAGAAGTGAATGGTTAAAAATGGATTCGCAATTTATTGCGCGCCGAATCTTAATCACAAAGTCGGAGCTGAATGGTAAAAAATTAGCACAACTTAAATTACGTAACACATATGGTATAAATATCACACGTGTGAATAGAGCGGGTGTTGATTTGGTTGCTAACCCGAATTTAACTCTTCAAGTCGGCGACCGTGTAAATGTTGTAGGTAGTGCAGAAGCTATCAAGAAAGTGGAAAAAGTTTTAGGTAATTCGATGAAACGCCTAAACGAACCAAATGTTATTACCATTTTTATTGGTATCTTCTTAGGTATCTTTTTGGGAAGTATCCCGATGATGATCCCTGGTATTCCACAACCAGTAAAACTTGGTTTAGCAGGTGGTCCACTTGTCGTAGCTATTTTAATCAGTCGTTTTGGCTATAAATATAAATTGGTAACTTATACCACAATGAGTGCCAACTTAATGTTGCGTGAAATTGGTATAACATTGTTTTTAGCATGTGTTGGAATTAGTGCGGGCGAAGGCTTTGTTGATACGATCGTAAATAATGGTGGATTGGCATGGATTGGTTATGGATGTATTATAACAGCACTCCCATTGATGATTATCGGTTTTATTGGTCGCTATTTCTGTAAATTAAACTATTTTACTTTAATGGGATTGATTGCAGGTAGTATGACAGATCCTCCAGCATTAGCTTATGCAAATACAACAGCAGGAAACGATGCCCCATCCGTGAGTTATGCAACAGTTTATCCGTTGACTATGTTTTTACGTGTATTAACGGCACAACTACTTATTCTGTTTTTTATCTAATCATATTTGGTTAGATTAGTGATATAAACGCACACAAAAAATAATTTCGACATTGTTTTTTGTGTGCGTTTTGTTTATTCCCATTTTATTTATAATTTTACCAAGATAAGTTATAATACCATGATACTAACACGACCTTCACTGCATTATTTTGTTTAATGCGCATGCTATTTTGTTGGTACTGTTGCCGTCGTTAAACACATTCAAACAATAAGGATTATATATTTGAATGAAATAGATCATAATCAAATAATAAATATGAAGTCAACACTTTTTCTTCTTTCTACATTGGCACTACCTGCTTTGGCGGCTAAGCCTCAAACACCAACGAATTTTGTAATTATCAATTTAGATGATGTCGGTTATGGTGATTTTTCGTGTAATGGAGCTTTAGGCTATACAACACCAAATATCGACCAAATGGCAGCAGATGGGTTGAAATTTTCTCACTTCTTGGTTGGGCAAGCTATCAGTGGTGCATCTCGTGCAGGATTGCTTACAGGTTGTTACCCTAACCGTATCGGATTTGCGGGTGCTCCTGGTCCTAATTGTAACTATGGAATTCACCCAAATGAGATGACAATGGGCGAGTTAGTGAAACAACGTGGCTACGAAACAGCTATTTTTGGTAAATGGCATTTGGGTGATGCACCTGAGTTTTTACCACTTCAAAATGGATTCGACACCTATTATGGGCTACCTTATTCAAATGATATGTGGCCAAACCATCCACAAAATGATCGTTTTGGGTTTACAGATTTACCAACCATGGAAGGGAACGAAATCATAGGATATAATACAGACCAAACAAAATTTACGACAGATTATACAGAGAAAGCAGTTCAATTTATTGAAGCAAATAAAAAGAAACCATTCTTTCTATATCTAGCACACTCGATGCCACACGTACCATTGGCTGTTTCTGATAAGTTTAAAGGGAAAAGCGAACAAGGATTGTATGGTGATGTAATGATGGAGATTGACTGGAGTGTAGGGCAGGTACTTGAAACACTTCGTAAGCAGGGACTAGAAGAGAATACAGTTGTGGTTTTAACTTCAGATAATGGTCCTTGGACTAATTATGGTAATCATGCTGGTTCAGCAGGTGCACTGCGTGAAGGTAAAGCAACTACGTTTGATGGCGGAAACCGTGTACCTTGTATCGTTTATTGGAAAGGGCAAACTAAACCAGGTACAGTTTGTACTAAATTGACTTCAAACATTGACCTATTCCCAACAATGGCAGAGTTAAGTGGAGCACCACTACCGACTCATAAAATTGATGGTGTAAGTTTAGTATCTCTAATCAAAGGAGACGAAAAGGCAAACCCACGTAGTTCTTTTGTTTACTATTTCAATCAAAACGATTTAGAAGCCGTAACAGATGGACTATATAAATTAGTATTTCCACACAAACATGCAACTTACGAGGTGTATGCACCAGGAAATGATGGTATGCCAGGGAACTTAACAATGGGTGAGATTAACCAGTGTGAACTTTACGACTTGCGTCGTGATCCAGGTGAGCGCTATAATATTATTGCAAGTATGCCCGTAAAAGCAATGGAGTTAATGCAAATAGCCGAAAATATGCGTGGTGACTTAGGTGATAAACTAACAAGCCGTCCTGCTAAAGGAGCACGCGCTCATGGATTAAGAAAAAAGTAAATCAATATACGATGAAAAATATAATAACAGGACTTTGCTTGTTACCTACGCTGCTAACCGCAGCTACTAAACAACCTGCAGAGGTGGCTCAAAAGCCAAATATTCTTTTTATACTTTCAGACGATCACACCTCACAAGCTTGGGGTGTTTATGGAGGAGTATTGGGCGAATATGTACAAAATAAAAATATTAAACGCTTGGCACAAGAGGGGTGTGTATTGGACAATAGTTTCTGTACAAACTCGATCTCAGTACCAAGTCGTGCGGCAATAATGACGGGTCGTTACAGTCATCGCAATGGAGTATATACCCTAAGCGATGCATTAACACCAGCAATGCCCAATATTGCTAAATCTTTGCAAGCAGGAGGATACCAAACAGCCGTGATTGGTAAATGGCACCTTAAACAAGAGCCAACAGGGTTTGATCACTATTCTGTATTTCACGATCAAGGTGATTATGTAGATCCTGTTTTTAAAACAGCCAAAGACTGGGTAGACGATGATAAAGGACGCAGCGGAACACGCCAAAAAGGGTTCTCTTCGGATCTTGTAGCAGATCAAGTAATGGATTGGATCGAACACCGTGATGGAGATAAACCTTTTATGATGATGTGTCACTTCAAAGCAACGCACGAACCTTGGGATTATCCAGCACGATTCAATAACCTGTACGATGATGTAACTTTTCCCGAACCTGCCAATCTATTAGATTTCGATCAAACAGTTTCGGGACGTACCTTTGCAGGACAGCAGCTCGAGAATATGGGATGGCGTTGGGAGCAAGCCTCTAAAGATCCTGCTAAGTGGTGGTGTAAATACCCTGGTTTACCATTCACCACACAAGGAATGGATTCTATCGCTGCACGTAAAGCAATCTATCAAAAAATGATAAAAGATTATCTACGCTGTGGTGCTGCTATAGACGACAATATTGGTCGCTTACTAAAAATGTTAGACGAGCAAGGATTAGCAGAGAATACCATTGTAGTGTATGTATCTGATCAAGGTTACTTTTTGGGAGAGCATGGGTTTTTTGATAAACGTATGATGTACGAAGAGTCTCTTCGTATGCCATTTGTAATCCGCTACCCGCAAGAAATTCCAGCAGGTACACGTAATAAAGATTTGATTGCGAATGTAGACTTTGCCCCTTTATTAGCAGATTATGCAGGAATCAATCCACCCGAAGGTGCACAAGGTGTAAGTTTCCGCAAAAACCTTCAAGGTAAAACACCTAAAGATTGGCGCAAACACACTTATTACCGTTATTGGACGCAGCATGCAGCACGTCCAGCTCACCTCGGTATTCGTGGCGAACGCTATAAGTTGATGTTCTTTTATGGTGATCCACTTGATACTAAAGGATCTGAGGCGAAAGCAATAACCCCAGCGTGGGAGTTTTTTGATCTGCAAGAAGATCCTTATGAGGATAAGAACCAGTATAATAATCCGAAATATGCAAAAGTAATCAAACGCATGAAAAAAGAGCTGCTTAAGCAACGTCAAGAAGTTGGCGATACAGATGCCAACTCTCCGCGTATGCAAGAGATATTGAAAACATATTATTGGTAATCGTATAAATAAAAAGGAAAGAGGCTGACTGTATATAATTACAGTCAGCCTTTTTCTTTTTATTTCTTTAATATCACTTCAAAATCCAACCCTTCTAGCTGTTCACCCTCTTCAGTTTCTGGTATTGTTAGCTGTAGAGTTTTATCACTAACTATTTTCACCTGTTCCGACATAATTGATATTTCATATTCTCCGGTAGTAATGCCTAAATAGCTATATGTACCCCATTCATCCGTGAGCAGTTTAATACTGTTGTCACTATTTACATTCCGAATTTCAACTACAATATTCTTGAGAAACTCTTGTACACCATTCTTCAATGTAAATACACAACCTGTTATTTCTGAAATTACTTTTACTGGAAAGTAAAGGGAGCGAGATTGATAAGGAGCAAGATATATGGCTTTTTCAATAGGTGCAATTTGCCAACTAATATCTCTAAAAGCTTGGCGTGGAATGGTCAATTTAAAGGCATGATCTGGAGCTATATTTCTAAAATATACGCCACCTTTCTTCTGTGATATATTTGCGCCTGTTTTTAGAATAACTTTTGCATTTTGAACAACTGTTTCTCCTTTATCGTATGTTTCATTTCCATTTTTGTCTACATACAAAGCCACATGGAGTGATGCCCCCGAAAGACTTTGATTACTAAAGTCTAGATGATTATTTCTGTGCAAATTTACACCACCACTAACGCTGTTGTTCATGCTCCATTGGCTATCTCTCACAGATGCATTGCTACCAACCGTCATCCAAGGAAGACGGTATGTTATTCCAAATTTAAAAGTGAGGCTATTATAACCAGTTTGATACTCAACGTTAAAGCTACTTGATAATTTGTCTGCTAACTGGTATTGGATTCTATTATCTAGTCGATGATTTTTGTTTGAACTATAATAGTTGTAATTAAAATCGTAATAGATCCTATTCGTAATTCGATAACCTAACTGAAGGCCTACGCTAGGATTTTCTAAAGCGAATTTTTTTTGAGAATTAGTTGATATATTTATATTGGAAGAGAGATTTCTGTAAAATAGATTCCAACGAAAATCTGTTATAAATGAATTAGATGATTTATAATTGATTTGTTGAGCAGATAATGTTACACTATTGGATAAATAAGGGAGAGGTATCTTCGTGGTTAAACTCATTTTTATCTTTTGTAATGGTGAGAAGTAAATAATAGTTTGATCTTTATTGTATTTCTCATAAGAAACGCTATACCCCAGTAGCTGTTTGATATTTCCTGTTAGACTTCCTGTATATTTTACGCCAGGGTAATAGTCTACACCACCTTGCAAAGCCGTATTGAAGGCAAATTTAACCCCAATACCTATAAGTGCAGAGGCTTTGCTGTTTTTTATCATTGCTTCTACTGTTCCTGTAGTTGTAATATACTGTGTAAGTCCATAAGCAACAGATAATCCAGTAAATGCTGCGCTATCATCGGAGTATCCAGCATTAAAAGAGTATCGAATTTTTTTATATGGCTCCATATTAAGTGGCATATATATTGTTGTATGATCAGATACCGATTCGCCATAATCACTAAATGTAACAGCAGAAATATCATTTATACCATTGAACACAGGGATAATAATTTCGTAATATCCAATTGAGTCTGCCGTAACAAATCCTACTAATGACTTGTTGTTGTATACTTCTACATTTTCGTTCGGACGAGATCTTCCCTTGTAAAGGTACTGTCGCTGATTAAAAAAAGAGGTATTATCATTAGACATATACACACCTGTTCCGTACCCTCCAATATTTAATGTTAGATTACTATAGTCTCTAAAGAATGAGACCTGTTTCAACCATTTTTTGTCTAACGAATAGCTCTGTTTAAATGTAAACTGATCAGGAGTAGTGCTGTATTTACTGCCAGAATGGCTATAGTTGAGGCGCAGCGATCCCTTTAAAAATTCGGTATTCATACTTCCCGTTGTACTGTAGCTATTAATAACCCCTTCTTTAGAGCTACTAACAGTAAGCGCATAACCCAAAGAACTGATGCGAAGCAAAGAGAGCGGTAGTGTATCTACTTGATGAAGTTTGATATTTTCACGTCCGGTTAGCATACGTTTACGTCTCACTTCTTGATCTCTGAGTAGGAGTACAGGGAAGCTTTTCGATTTTTTGATTATTAATTTTAAAGATTGGAATACCAGTGTAGATTCAATTCCTAAAAAACGAGCAAGATATGAACTCCGAAGAAAAATTTGCTCACTATCATAAATAACAACTGAATCAGGAAAGAGAGTACATGTATCTTTCCTGATTATTGAATCTCTATGAATTGTTAGGCAATCATTTTTTGTAGGACAACAAACTGAGAACTTTTTTTCTTCTGCTTCTAACAAGCATGGATATCCAAGTATATCCATTAATTCTGTTAGGTTGATAAAAACAGTTTCGTCAAAACAAATAGTTTCCACTACCCCAATATCCTCTCGTTCAATAGCAACTTTAAAGGATACATAGTCAGCATTAACTGTACTAAGTGGATTGTATCCTTTTGTTGTATTGAGTGATAGCAATAGAGATACACATAATAAAAGATATTTTAGAGTGCACCGTTCCATTCTGTAAAGGTCTCTAGATTTGAGCCTTTTTCGCTATTGGTATATGATATAGTGAATGGTATTTTACCTGAAGCATCAACGTCTAAACTGTCAGTATGAATAGGGATAGCTAGTTCTTTCCAATTTGCTTCGGGATACATTGCGTTACCATATTTTGTTGCAACTACGATTGGTTCTCCTTTCGATTTGCATTTTACCTCTACAACTCCGTAGGTTGATTGTGTTCCTTCTCTATTTAATCGTAACGAGAGCGTGTGTCTATTAATAGAGTCTTTTTTTAGAGATACCTTATCAATAAATACGTTGTCCACATGCGTGTTTTTTCGGTAAAAAACAGGAATGGCTGCACCTATTCGCATAATAATATTGGGAGTTGTGCCTTTGGTTATAATTGTTGGATCTAGTTTTTTTATATCGGCGCTAACAAGTGGTAGAAAGAACAAAAATGAGCGAAACTCACCATCGGGTAGTTGACTGGTGTTTTTTAATTGTAATTGTACTTCTTGGCATTCGTTTGGTGCAAGTGTAATGCGTTTAGGAAAAATACGAAGTTGTTTTTTTAGAGATGTGGGATGGTTTATAGATAAAGGAACATCCACTAGTCCACCACCATCTTTCATTGTTTTATCTACTGTGTAGAGCTTATACGAACGTGTCTCATCAGTTGGATTACACACTTGTAGGGTGCGTATTTCACCTGCTTTAAGAATTAATCGGTACTCAGAAAAAAGAATCCCTTGTCCGTGTACAGACGAGCAGAATAGCAAAAATAGAAATGCGTAAATACAGCTTATATTTGTTTTCATAAAATAAAAAATTAGATGACATAAGAGAGGACCTCTATATAACTACTTAATAGAACTCCTCTCTTACATTATCTAACAATGGTAGCGTCAAAATGTTTACTTCCAAGTAATACTTACATTAAAGTCCCCATTATATTCTCCAGATGCATTTGCCGATCCAATGGCTAAAAGACCTCCGATATAATATGTTTTGTAAGTTTCGTCAGTTATATTGTATTCTGTTGCAGCAGAAGATAAAACTGGAGCACCTGCGGCATCAAAAAATGCAGGAGTGTAAGTTAACTGAGAATCGCCCGTTATATTCAAAAGGTCTACAGTACCAGGAAACTGAATCGTAAATGTAGCAGCTCTATCAGCTGTAACATAGAACTGACCGCTTTTTCGTAAATCAGTGCTGTAAAATGTTGTTGTTCCAGATGTTAGCGTTACATCATTCTGATGATCTAACGTAACAGTTGCTGTTGCAGTAAGTGGAACAAATATACCACCAAAATCTACATCAGATACTTTTGTAACAGTTAATTGTTCTGCTAAACGTGCTTTAACGCCCACGTTAAGATTTTCTGTTTGTTGTGCTTCTACTGTGTTTAAGCCACCCAATGCTACTATAGCAACAGCGACTAGCATTCCTTTGAAATTCATCTTTTTCATTTTCATTTATTTATTAAAATGTTAATATTAGGAATTGGTCAATTTACTTACAAGCGTAAATTAGCGTTCTCTTTTTCCTATTAAACATCACTTTAATTAAAAAGTTTTTGAGTGAAAATTAAAATTGGAGCATAATATGTATTTTAAATACTGCTGTTTGCGTGTTTGTAATTTGTTGATTGTTAAATGTCTATTAGTTATTTGATGCTAAGGGGAGGAGCTCTTTTGTGCAACATCATTAGCTCAGAGGGTGAGTTTGTAAGACTGAGACACAAGGTGCAAATTAATTATAAGGGGGTATCGTTACCTGAATAAAGGGGCATTATCCTATATTGCTAAAAATAATTTATAAATATTAATTGAGAATGTAAGTGTTGCTAAAAACAAAAATCCTCAAACAACCATGAGTTGTTTGAGGATTTTGTTAAGTGATCCGCCTGGGGTTCGAACCCAGGACCCCATCATTAAAAGTGATGTG
>CAMQTD010000065.1 GCA_947036995.1 uncultured Parabacteroides sp. | reverse complement strand
TCTTAAAACAACAACCAAATATACCCCACATAAAGCAGTATAAGCACAACGCCCGAAGCGCGTCCGAGCACACCACCTGTAAGGTTTAAAAAGAGAGATGGGCGTTTGTTATTGAGCATATAGGCTGCAATATTTTTGCGTGTTGGGTAGATAAAGATAAGCACCAACAGCGCAAAAGCAAGCATCCAGATGAAATCGGATTTGAATAGTTCGAAATCCGTTGTAATAGGCTGAATCATTGCCGAGAAACCAATCACACCTAAGATATTGAATAAGTTAGAGCCGATTACGTTTCCGATAGAGATATCACTCTGTTTCTTGAAAGCGGCTGTTACCGAAGCAGCTAATTCGGGTAGACTTGTTCCGAAGGATACAATCGTAACACCGATAATCTTCTGACTCACACCAAAGGCAAGCGCAATTTCTGTAGCACTGTTGATCAGTAAATCTGCACCAAATGCCAATCCTGCCGAAGCACCTACAATATAAACACCTGCTACGAGTGGCGAAAGCTGCGGTTTCTGCTCTTGGTCTTTAGCATCCGATGCGCCTGCTTGCGCGGCGTCGGCGGCTGCCTTTTTAGAGACTTTACGGCTCGAGCGAACCATCCAAACCGTGTAAAGCATCATCAATCCAAAACCGATACATCCCTCTAAGCGACTGATTAAGCCACTCATGCCTGCTAAGATAAAGAGTACGGATGCCAATAACATCATAGGTCCATCGTTTTTGATCGACTCTTTTTGTACTGGAAGTGGCAGTATTAAAGCTGTTACCCCTAAGATTAAGCCGATGTTGGCAATGTTAGATCCGATCACGTTACCCAGTGCAATCTCTGAATTGCCTTGCATGGCAGCGCTCAGACTTACAATAAATTCGGGGGCAGAGGTACCAAAGGCAATCACCGTCATACCGATCACTAAGGGCGATATCTTTAAGCGTTCGGCAAGGCTTACGCCCCCTTTTACTAAATAGTTGGCGCTGATAAGGAGTAATAGCAGTCCGCCAAGTAGTTGAATATATTCCATAATTGTTTAATTTGTGATTAAAAAAGAGTGGATTCCGCTGTTTATTTGTGGATAGGTTCTACTGTTTCTTAATCTGATACTGATAGTTTATTGATTTATATAGTCTATTTTATTGCTTTCGTGCTTACAAGCTAACCTTACAACCAAGGTTGTACGATCAGATGACCCGGGTTGTACGATCGGATGACCTTGGTTGTATGATCGTACGACCCAGGTTGTAAGGTTAGATTGTAGCATCAAAACACTAAAAAAGTACTACCTAACGAATTAGATAGTACTCTCTTTTGATTTGTTGAACGTTGCTTTATTTAGCAGCTTCTACCGACAAACCACTGCGTTTAAGCAGCGCATCAATAGAAGGCTCTTGTCCACGGAAACGAATGTAAAGTTCCATTGGATCTTCTACGCCACCGCGTGATAAAACATTATCTCTGAAAGATTTAGCCACCTCTTTGTTAAAGATACCCGCCTCTTTAAAGGCTGCAAAAGCATCTGCATCTAACACCTCTGCCCATTTATATCCGTAGTAACCTGCGGCATATCCACCTGCAAAGATGTGTCCGAAACTGCTACTCATTAATGTATTAGGCACATCGGTAAGGAGTTGCGCTTTGTTCCAAGCACGCTTTTCGAAAGCAACTACATCGCCTGTGAAAGGGGCTTCGATTGTGTGCCATCCCATATCTAGAAGTCCGAAACTTAGCTGACGTAGGCAGGTGTAACCTGTGTTGTAATTGGCTGCATCTACAAGTTTCTTAACTAACTCAGCAGGAATCTTTTCTCCTGTTTCGTAATGTACAGCGATTTGATCTAAGAACTCTTTTTCGGTAAGCCAGTTTTCCATGATCTGCGAAGGAAGTTCTACGAAGTCGCGGTAAACACTTGTACCCGAAAGGCTCTCGTATGTACCATCTGCCAACATACCGTGTAGGGCATGACCAAATTCGTGCAAGAATGTTTCTACCTCGTCGAAGCTCAACAACGATGGTTTGCTCTCGGTTGGAGGGGTGAAGTTCATTACAATTACGATGTGCGGACGGCTATCTTCTTTGCCCTCTTTGAATTGTCCTTTCATGCTGTTCATCCATGCGCCAGATTGTTTGCCTTCGCGTGGGTGAAAGTCGGTGTAAAGGATCGAAAGGAAGTTGCCTGCTTCGTCAAATACTTCGTAAGCATCTACATCGGCATGATATACGGGGATGTTGTTATTTTTCTTGAACGTAATACCGTAAAGTTGGGTAGCAAGTCCGAATACGCCTTTCTTTACGTTGCTAAGTTCGAAGTATGGGCGACTCATTTCGTCGTTCAAATCGAATGTTGCATCTTTTAGTTTCTCGGCATAATAACCCCAATCCCAAGGCATAAGGGTTAAGTTTTTCTGTTCCATTCCCATGGCGTAACCCTCTACTTTGTTGTATTCGTTAACTGCAACTGGGCGGAAAGCGTCTAACAACTGATTGAGTAGTTTGTATACGTTTGCAGGATTTTTTGCCATTTTACGTGACAATGTATAATCAGCATAGCTCTTATGTCCCATCAACTGTGCGATAGCCAAACGGGTGTTTACGATGTTTTTGATATTTTCTTTGTTATCATACTGATCGCCTTTAGAACCGATTCCCATCTTTGCACGGTAAAGCTCTTCGCGCAAGGAACGATTCTCGGCATAAGTCACAAAAGGGACGTAGCTTGGATAAGATAGGTCGAACATCCATCCGCTCTTCTCTTTGTTTTTTGCTTTGAGGCTTGCTGCTTCGCGTACACTTTCGGGCAATCCGGCAAGGTCTGCTTCGTTGGTGATGAGTAGCTCGTAGCTATTTTCATCTTTCAATACGTTTTGGTCAAACACCAGTGTTAGGCGACTAAGTTCGGCGCTTAGCGTACGGTATTTCTCTTTATCCTCTGGGCTTAAGTTTGCACCACGCGTAGCAAAAGATTGGAATGTCTCTTCCAATAGTTTCGCATCTTCTTGGTTTAAATCAAGCGTAGCACGCATTTCATAAACGGCTTTGATACGTTTAAAGAGGGCTTCGTTTAGGTTGATATAGCTTGACGATTCTGAAAGTTTAGGCGATACGCGTTGCGAGATCTCCATCATTTCGTCGTCGCTCTCTGCTCCTAAAAGATTAAAGAATGCGCTCGATACTTTGTTTAATAGTTCGCCGCTCTGCTCTAATGCTACGATTGTATTTTCAAATGTAGCTGGCTTCGAGCTGTTTGCTATCTTGTCTACATCCTCTTTAAGCTCTTCGATCGCTTTATCAAATGCTGGTTCGAAGTGTGCATTCTTTATCTTATCAAAAGGAATGGCTGCGTGAGGTGTTCTATATTTCCCGAAAAAGGGATTGTTTGCTGCTTGTGTCATACTTGTTATTGTTAGTAAAAACGCGAGATTGATTATTATTTTCTTCATTTAATATATATGTTATAATTAGATACACAAAGATGCTAAAAATATCTGTTACAGAATAAATTATATTTATAAAATGAGTAAATGAATGACTTAAAAGCCATTCATCGGAATCAGTACGGTAGGAATCAAAAGCAAGAAGCCTACCAATATAAGGAGTAGAATAAACTTCCAAGCCCACTTAACCCACTTATCGTACGGGATACGGCTCACACCTAGCACGGCAATCAATACGCCCGAAGTGGGTGTAATCATATTCGTAAAGCCATCGCCAAACTGAAATGCCATCACGGTTGCCTGCTTCGACAGCCCAATAATCTCCGAAAAGGGTGCCATAATAGGCATGGTTAATGCTGCTTTTGCACTTCCCGAAGGTATAATCAGGTTGATGAGGGTCTGAATAACATACATCATCCCAACGGTAGCGACCTTGCCAAGCCCCTCCATCCCCTCAGCCATCGAGTGAAGGATGGTATCTATAATCATCCCTTGCTTCAAGATCATGATAATACCGCCTGCCAATCCTACAATCAAAGCTGCACTTAGGATATCTTTACACCCCTCCATAAAGAGTTGCACCAGTTCGTTGGGCGATTTATCGTTTGCCAATCCTGCCGCAATACCCAATCCGAAGAAGAGCGTAGCAATCTCCATAATATACCAACCATACCCCATCACACCTACAATAAGGAAAAAGATGGTAAAGAAAAGGAGGTTCAATATATAGAGGTGTACCGTTTTGCGCAATCCCACAATAGAGGTGATGATAAACAGCACGGTAAGAATAGGAATAAGCGGAAGATTCTCGATCACCTCGTTACCAATCTTCAATGTAGAGAGTGGATAGTGCCATGCAAATAGTGCAAGGATAAAAGAGAGTAGACCGAAACTAAGCCAAGCCATGCGTGGGGTGTGGTATACAATCTCCGTTGCCTCTTCGGTTGCATGTAGCTGACGCCAATATGCATCTTCGTGATAGACGATCGAACTTTCGGGATTCTTTTTCACCTTCGCAGCGTAGCGTAAGATCCATGTAAAGCCTATTATATTAATAACGAACCAACAAAAGATACGGTATTCGATACCCGAAAAGAGCGGAATACCTGCCAATCCTTGTGCAATACCAATCGTAAAAGGGTTCAATATCGCCCCTGCAAAGCCTAAGCCTGCTGCAACGAATACGATACAGACCCCTGTAATGGAGTCGTATCCCATTGAGATTGCCATCGGAACAAGTACGAGCGTGAAGGCAATCGTCTCCTCACTCATCCCAAACACGGCACCGAACACACTAAATAGTAGCATGATGGCGGTAATAATAAATGGCTCTACCCCTACTTTTTGGATTAGTTTATTGCGCTCTAACCGTTTGGCTTTACGCAAAAAGCTGAGTGTGCCAATATCGAATGCTTTGCTATCATTCACAATCCAGAAGGCGCCTCCGATGATTAAGATAAATATAATGATGTCTGCTTTATCGACAAATCCTTCGAAAAGGGCTGCAAACACTTGCCACGATTGGGGAGTGCTGGGGGTGAGTTCGTACACCATTTCGGTTACACCTGCGGCGTTGATATGGGGTACATATTTACCACCAGGTACAAACCAAGTGAGTGCTGCACAAAACAGAATGATATAAAATATAATTACGTAGGTATGGGGAATTTTTCTCTTCTTCATTGTTTATTGTTTATTCTTCGCCGTCTTCTTCAAACAGTCCTATTTCGGGTAATATCTTACGGCTTTCGCTCTCGCTCAGGGTATCAACTTCTTTTAGTTTGCGTTGGATTACGCGTGTGCGTTTGCCCATCACTTCGTCGAGCTGGCTGCTGGCGGTGAGTAGGTTTTTCTGCGCCTTTTCGAGCATACCACCAAAGTTTTCGAACTCCTTTTTCACTGCGCCGAGGATGCTCCAGACCTTGCCCGAGTGCTTTTGAATGGCAAGTGTGCGGAATCCCATCTGCAAGCTGTTCAGTATCGCTGCTAAGGTGGATGGTCCGGTTACGATTACTTTGTATTTACGTTGCAACTCTTCTACTAAAGAGGAGCGGCGCACCACTTCGGCATATATGCCTTCGAAGGGGAGAAACATAATACCAAAATCGGTCGTTTCGGGTGGGTCAAGGTATTTATCAGAGATATCTTTTGCCATCTTCTTGATGGTAGTTTCTAATACTTTACCTGCGGCATCTACTTGTTGTTGGTCGCCAGTGTCGTAAGCATTTAAGAGTTGTTCGTACACATCTTTGGGGAATTTGGCATCAATGGGCAGGTATACATAGCTGCGCTGGTCGTCTCTACCGGGTAGTTTGATGGCAAATTCGACTAAGTCGTTGCTACTCTTTTTAGTTTTGATGTTGCTTTCGTACTGTTCGGGTGCTAAGATCTGTTCGAGAAGCATGCTGAGCTGCATCTCTCCCATGTTACCGCGCGTTTTTACATTGCTGAGTACGCGTTTTAATCCGCCTACATCTTGTGCGAGGGTTTGCATTTCGCCAAGCCCTTTCTGTACGTTTTCGAGTTGGGTGCTTACCATTTGGAACGATTGCCCGATACGCTCGTTGAGTGTGCGTTGTAGCTTTTCGTCGACGGTAGAACGGATCTCTTCTAAGCGCTTTTCAGTATTGTCGATCAATCTGCGTTGGCGTTCGTCTAGTTGGGCAAACTTTTCGCGCTGAAGACTGTTGAGTGCTGTTAAGTTGCGCTCAAAGGTATCTCTGAATTCGTGAATGGAGCGTTCTAATTGATCGCGAGCATCTTTGGCTTGCAGGCGACTTTCGTCTCTGTTCAGGCGAAACTCTTCACGAGAATTCTTCTCCATACGTTCAAACGTAAGCTTTAAATCAGCGAGTTGCTGCTTGAGTTCTTGCGTATTGTCGGCATTGGAAGGTTTTAATATCCATTGCTGTACAATTACAATAAGCAGTAAAATAATAATTACAATCAATTCCATCCGTTATTGGTTGTTAAGTTCAGCAATAGAAGCCATAAGCAGATCCCAATCGGCTGCTAAAGCCTCCATCGAAGGGTAAAGTAAATGTGCACCAGCATAACGAAGTACAGCTTCGGGGAGTGGGCCTGTATTCACCGCAATCGTAAAGATACCTGCAGCTACGGCAGATTCTACTCCTAAAGGGGCATTCTCAATCACAATAGCCTCGTAAGGTTGTGCGGCAGCCTTAGCAAGTCCACGCTGATAGGGTTCAGGGTGCGGTTTGCCGTTTATTACATCATTTGCGGTAGTCATCAACTTCGGATCAAATGCATCAGGATAACTTTCAGATAACTTGCTGATCAGTGAACCTTGTGCCGAACCTGTTACGACCAAGCGATTCAAGTTTGATGCACGCACCTTCTCTATAACAGCTGCAGCACCTGCCATTGGACAAGATCGATCTATTTTGTTAAAGAGCGTACTCTTGTAGGCATAAATCTCCTCTTTCTCCTCTTGTGTGGCACGACGTCCGAAGGTACGCTCCACTAAAAGATCAATTGTACTGTGTCCTGTGCGACCTTCGTAGAGATAAAATTCAGCTTGTGTGCTTCGTATATCATACTGGTCGGCTGTTGCTTTCCATGCTCTAGCATGAAAGGCCATCGAGTCGTACAGCACGCCATCCATATCAAATAGAACAGCTTTAGGTGCTAAATGTGCATAGTTATTGGCAGTAAGAAAGGTCTGGATTACTTGTTTTATCATATCAGAAGACTTAAAAAAATGACAATTATTCGTTAAGTGAAAGAAATGACAATGAGGATACCTCAAAAAAATAGTTTTTTTTGAAATAACCTCATTGTTTTATTAAAGCGTTGTTTGCAAGCAATAGCTGCTAAACATAGTTATAGTTTTGCTTTGATAGCCTCAGATTCTTTCTCAAATCCTGGCTTATTTAATAAAGCAAACATATTCTTTTTGTATGCTTCTACACCTGGTTGGTCAAATGGATTGATACCCAAAAGGTACCCACTCATACCACAAGCTCTTTCGAAGAAATAGAATAATTCGCCAATATAATAAGCGTTAACCAATGGAAGCGTAATTTTTAAGTTAGGCACTTCTCCATCTACGTGAGCAAGTTGTGTACCTAGTTCTGCCATTTTGTTTACGTCGTCTACATGCTTACCAGCTAAGAAGTTTAACCCGTCAAGGTCTGCTTCGTCTGTAGGGATTAGTACTGTATGGTTTGGTTTCTCGATAGAGATTACAGTTTCGAAGATCGTGCGTTCGCCCTCTTGAATCCATTGTCCCATAGAGTGTAGGTCTGTAGTTAAATCTACAGCAGCATTGAAAATACCTTTACCCTCTTTACCTTCGCTCTCACCAAATAGTTGTTTCCACCACTCGCCGATATAGTGCAATTTAGGGTGGAAGTTAGCTAATATTTCTATCTTCTTTCCTGATTGATATAGTGCGTTACGTGTTGCAGCATAGATTGCTGATGGGTTCTGCTCGAAAGGAACATCAACACCTGTTTGTGCTTCCATAGCAACAGCTCCAGCTACTAAATCGCGGATGCTGATTCCTGCTACAGCGATAGGAAGTAGACCTACGGGTGTAAGTACAGAGAAACGTCCTCCTACATTGTCTGGAATAACAAATGTTTTATAACCTTCTTGGTTTGCCAATGTACGCAAAGCACCTTTCGATGCATCTGTTACAGCTACAATACGGTGTTTTGCTTCTTCTTTACCTACAGCATCTTCGAGTTGCTTTTTCAACAAACGGAATGCCAATGCTGGCTCTGTTGTTGTTCCCGATTTAGAGATGTTGATAATTCCAAATTGCTTACCTTTTAGATAGTTTGTAAGTTCGTATAAGTAATCTTCGCCAATGTTATGACCTGCATAAAGCATTACAGGATTGGTGCGTTCTGTTAAAAGCGCATCAAAACTGTTATTCAACGCCTCAACTACGGCTCTTGTTCCTAAATAACTACCGCCAATACCGATGGCTACTACTACATCACATTTGCTTCTCAATACTTCTGCTGTCTGCTCAATATCTGTTAGTTCGGCATCTGTAATAGCAGATGGTAGGTGTAACCAACCTAAGTAGTCGCTTCCTTTACCTGTACCATCTTCGAGTACGTGATTGAATTTGTTTACTTGGTCTGCTTGACTATAAACTGAATCTTTAGAGATTGCTCCTAAAGCTTTTTCGATGTTTAAACTTATACTTTTCATATCCTATGGTAAAATATTTAATATGTGCTTTTAAAGATATAAAGAGTAATCTATTGTCTACTTGCGTAAGAATCTAGATTACTCTTTAGTGTGTTTTATTTATTTGAATGTTTCGCTTAACTGCCTAATAACTTTCGTTGCCGAATTACGAAGGTATAAAATTTCGTAAACAGCATTCAATATAGGCATGTCAACCTTATACAGTTCATTAATTTCGTAAATGCATTTAGCGCCGTAATACCCCTCTGCAATCATTTCCATCTCTAGTTGAGCACTCTTTACAGAGTATCCCTTGCCAATCATAGTACCAAAAGTTCTATTACGGCTGAAACGTGAATAGGCTGTAACAAGTAGATCACCTAGATAGACCGAATCAGTAATGTTTCGCTCAATAGGATGTGCAGCGTCTATAAAACGTTTCATCTCTTCGATGGCATTGGATATAAACACGGCTTGGAAATTGTCTCCATACTTCATTCCGTGACAGATACCTGCTGCAATTGAATATACATTTTTCAATACAGAGGAGTACTCTATACCAATTACATCCTTGCAGATAGAGGTCTTTAAGTAACGGTTTTTGAATATCTGAGCAACCTCTTCAACCTTACTTAAATCAGAGCAGCCTAACGTTAGGTAAGACAAACGCTCTAGCGCTACCTCTTCGGCATGACAAGGACCTCCCAATACGGCTGTATTCTCTTTTGGGACATTGAAATACTCGATAAAATAGTCCGACACAAGCATATTTTCATCAGGAACAATTCCTTTGATGGCTGAGATAACAAATTTATCTTTCAAATCTGTTGTTACCTTTGCTAATACTTGCTTTAAAAAAGGAGACGGTGTTGCAAATATAATTGTATCCGCTGCCTCTATTGCTTCGTTAATATCTGAGTAAAAATCAATTCTACTTACATCAAACTTTACAGCTGACAGGTAATTCGGGTTATGGTTTATTTTCTTAAATTCCTCTATTGTATCAGAATTACGTAAATACCAAACCACGCCCTCTTGTGTTGACAATATAATTTTAGCAATGGCAGTAGCCCAGCTACCACCACCTATTATTGCAATTTTTCCTGGCAAATTCATATCGATAGGTTTATATATAAGTTATTATTGCTTTGTTTTGACTTAAAGCGCTTTCGACGCTCCGTCTATCCACAGTTGAATCTCTTCTGTTGCTGGATTTGGCAATGCTAACTTGTATTTTTTGTTTAACTCACACAGTTCTTGTTTCAGCTTATTTGGATTTAAATCTTTTAAGCTTGCGATGGTTAGGTAACCTGCTTTTTGTAGTGCTGGCACCCAATCTTCTGATACACCAACGGTGGTATATTTTTCTGTTGAGTCTTTCTTTACTACCTTTTCTGGACGCATTTGAGGGAAGAACATCACCTCTTGGATACTCTCTTGACCTGTCAAGAACATAACCAAACGGTCCATACCAATACCCATACCACTTGTTGGAGGCATACCGTATTCGAGCGCACGAAGGAAATCGTTATCGATAAACATCGCCTCGTCGTCTCCTTTTTCAGAGAGTCTAAGTTGCTCTTCAAAACGCGCACGCTGAACGATTGGATCGTTCAATTCTGAATAGGCATTGGCAATCTCTTTACCATTTACCATTAATTCAAAACGCTCTGTAAGTTCGGGATTGTCTCTGTGTACTTTGGTAAGTGGAGACATCTCAACAGGGTAATCTGTAATAAATGTAGGTTGAATGTATAGTCCTTCGCATTTCTCGCCAAAGATTTCGTCAATCAATTTACCTTTACCCATTGTTTCGTTTTGCTCTACACCTATTTTATCGCAAACTTCGCGTAGCTGACTTTCGTCCATACCTGCAATATTAATGCCTGTATGTTCGTGGATCGCTTCGATCATTGTTACACGTTTGTATGGTGCTTTAAAGTCGATCTCTTTCTCTCCAATCTTTACTTTTGTAGTGCCGTGAACATCCATACAGATCTTCTCAATCATCTCTTCAGTAAAGTTCATCATCCAGTTGTAGTCTTTATAGGCTACATATATCTCCATGCAGGTAAATTCTGGGTTGTGCGTGCGGTCCATACCTTCGTTGCGGAAGTTACGTGAAAACTCATACACACCATCAAAACCACCTACGATTAAGCGCTTCAGATAAAGTTCGTTCGCCACACGTAGATACAATGGGATATCCAATGCATTGTGATGTGTGATAAACGGACGTGCACTAGCTCCTCCAGGAATACTTTGCAATACAGGGGTATCTACTTCTAAATAGCCACGTGTATTAAAAAAGTTACGCATAGAGTTAAAGATTTTAGTTCGCTTCATAAAGATATCTTTCACATCTTCATTTACAACTAAATCTACATAACGCTGACGGTAACGAAGTTCTGGATCTGTAAATCCATCATACGTTACACCATCTTTCACCTTCACAATCGGAAGTGGGCGTAGTGCTTTAGAGAGTACCGTCAATCCTTGTGCATGCACAGAAACTTCACCCACTTGGGTGCGGAAGATATAACCTGTAATTCCTACAAAGTCACCAATGTCTAATAGTTTCTTAAACACAGTATTGTAGAGGTCTTTATTGTCTTCCGGACAAATATCGTCTCTTGATATATATACTTGGATACGACCCTCTGCATCTTGCAGCTCTAAAAAAGAGGCCTTACCCATTATGCGACGACCCATCACACGTCCAGCAATTGATACCTGACGTGGATCTTCATCATCCTTGAAAGTTTTTTTTATTTCAGCAGAAAATGCATTTGTTACATATTCAGCAGCTGGATAAGGTTCGATCCCCATCTGGCGCATCTGCTCAAGACTGTTACGTCTTATGATTTCCTGTTCGCTAAGTTCTAATAGATTCATTACAATTTTATTTTGCAAATATCCTACAAAAGTACAAAATTTACGCATATAGTTGCAATGCTTCGCTCAAAAATTGCTATAAATGGTAGTAATTATCTATTTATTCGCTTTTTAATGCGCTGCAGCAACTGTCGTAGATGGATGGAGGGAGGAAAAAACGGACATCTTTCCCTGCTAGAATGGATTCTCGGATAAAGGTCGAAGAGATTTCGATGATGGGAGCGCCTACGAAACGTACCGATTCATAGGGTGAAACGGTTGGTAAATCGTAACCATGACGGGGATAAACAAAAATAGGATAGTTGGCAATCAATGTTTGATAATCTTTCCATTTATCGAAAGTAAGCCAATTATCTGCACCTACGATTAGGTGAAACTGATGCGATGGATAGGCTTTGCTGAGGGCATTAAGCGTATCAATCGTGTAAGAGGGTTGGGGTAGATGAAATTCGAAATCACTAGCTTTGAATGGTGCATAACCAGCAGTTGCTTGCTTAACGAACTGGAAGCGCAACACATCATCCATCAAAGAGGTACGCTCTTTGAGTGGATTATGCGGTGTTACTAAAAACCAGACTTCATCAAGCTGTTCAAACTCACACAGGTAATTAGCCAAAGCCAAATGCCCTATATGGATGGGGTTGAACGATCCAGAGAAAATCCCTACTTGTTTCATTTCGCTAAGAATGCTTGAATTACGTGTAATGCCTCTTGTTGTGCTGTTTGCAAATCGTCGTTTACAATCGCTACATCAAACTGTGGGGCGAAACTTAACTCATATTCGGCTTTATTGATTCGGCTCTCGATCACCTCTGGCGAATCTGTAGCACGACCAATCAAGCGCGTTTTAAGCACCTCAATGCTTGGTGGTTGTACAAATACGGACAACGCACGCTCGCCGTAAAACTTTTTGATATTACAACCGCCTACTACATCAACATCAAAGATAACATTGTCGCCATTGCTGATGATACGCTCTACTTCGCTTTTAAGTGTGCCGTAGAACTTATCGGTATATACCTCTTCGTGCTCTAAGAATTCGTCGTTGGCAATGCGCAAACGGAATGCTTCGGGTGTTAAGAAGTAGTACTCTACGCCATCTTTCTCTTCGCCTCTTGGCGAACGGCTTGTTGCCGAGATAGAGAAATTCAAACGTAATCCTTTTGTTAATAAATCATTGATAATGGTCGATTTCCCTGCACCAGATGGTGCAGAGAAGATAACTAATTTTCCAGCCATATAGGGTATATAAATCGTTAGTCTGTTATTTTGATTAAAGTACGTTGAGTACTTGTTCTTTGATTTGCTCTAAAGCATCTTTCATCTGTACAACGATTTGTTGCATCGCTACGTGATTACTTTTCGAACCCATTGTATTTACTTCGCGTCCGATCTCTTGTACGATAAAACCAAGTTTCTTACCCTGTCCGCGTCCACTTTCCATGGTCGAGATAAAGTATTTCAGGTGATTATCTAAACGCGTTTTCTCTTCGTTGATATCAAACTTCTCTATATAATAGATCATCTCTTGCTCGAAACGGTTCTTATCATAATCTACAGCTGCTGCCTTTTGAAGATTTTCTGCGATACGTGTTCTCACTTTCTCGGTACGCTCATCTTCGTATTTCTCGATTTCGAGCAGTAACGAAGCGATGGTAGCGATCTTCTCTTCAAATAGTTTTTGAAGCATTGCACCCTCTTGCGTTCTGAAGTCTGTCATCTGCTCAATCGCTAGTCCGATGGTGTGGTGTATTACGTCCCACTCTGTTTCGTCTACCTCTGCGACATCACTCTTCATGGTGTCGGGCATGCGAAGCAATACTTCGAACCAATTAGCTGGCACATCAATACCTAAAGCATCGGATGCAGTTTTGATTTGCTCGTAGTAGCTTTTAAGTACTGGAATATTTATTTGTGTGGGCGTATCTTTGCCCAAATGTTCTACATATATGCCAAATTCTACCTTTCCGCGCTCAAAAGCTTTCAGCAATTCGCTGCGGACAAGCATCTCCTTGTCTTTGTAAACAGACGGAATGCGAGTAGATAAATCGAGTTGTTTGCTGTTAAGCGATTTGATCTCTACTGTTACCTTTTTAGATGGAAGTTCGGCGGTAACTTTTCCGAATCCTGTCATTGACTGTATCATTCTGCTTAATTATTTTATGCAAAGTTACTTTTTTATTTCCAAACCTATCCGTCAAGCCATATAAAAATGTACTTTTGTAACAAATTTAAGAATTAAAACACCATGGCTTGTATTATTAATATTGAAACGTCTACAACTGTATGTTCTGTAACGTTGGCTCAAGATGGAGCCGTGCTTTTAGAGAAAATTTCGTTTGATGGTCCGGCACACGCTGTGCTAGGCGGCGTATATATCGAAGAGGTAGTTGCTTTTGCGCGCAAACAAAACCTACCGATTGATGCCGTTGCAGTAAGTTGCGGACCAGGCTCTTATACGGGTTTGCGCATTGGGGTATCGCTTGCCAAAGGGGTATGCTTTGGGTTGAACGTGCCATTAATATCTCTTCCTACCCTGCAAGTGATTGCTGCTAGCGCCATAACACAAACGCAAGATAAAGAGGCGCACTATTGTGCCATGATAGATGCACGCCGCATGGAGGTATATGCTGCCTGTTATGATGCTTCGCTCAACGAAATACGCCCTACGGCTGCCGATATCGTAACAGAAGAGACCTATCTCCCACTCCTAGCTGATGGTACTAAAACCTATTTCTTTGGGAATGGAGCAGCTAAATGCATGCACCTTATCCAAGCAGAAAATGCTGTACTGTTAGAAGATATTCACCCATTGGCAACGGCTATGGCGCCCCTTTCCGAAGCAGCTTTTCAGGCTAAAC
>CAMQTD010000064.1 GCA_947036995.1 uncultured Parabacteroides sp. | reverse complement strand
ACGGAATAGAGCATGGCATAGTAATGGGTAAAATCTATTGGTTTCAGCTTTCGTTATTGGTGCTTGCCGTTGTGTTTTTTCTGTTCTCTCTGCTTAAACCATGCAGTATATATACACCTAAAAGAGCCGACTATTGGCTGTTTCTGTTTGCCCTTACTACGCTTATCACCTATAAGTGGGGGCTTAACCCCGAACCCGATAAACTTATTTTTGGCATATCGCTGCTGATTGCGTGGTGTTTATTTCGTTTTTTGTTGGTTGCTACAAAAGAACTTCCCGCTATTATATCCGTCCTATTTATATTGGTAGCGGTCGCACAAGCAGTATTAGGCATGATGCAGTTGCATGGCTGGGCACTACCCAACCATGCGATGTTTAGGCTTACGGGGTCGTTTTATAATCCAGGCCCCTTCTCTGGGTATTTGGCAATGAGCTTGCCGATGCTACTCTATTACTTTTTACGTAGCAAATCGCAATGGCAAAGCTACGTAACCGCTCTAGGAATACTGCTAATACTCGTAGTGCTGCCAGCAGGGATGAGCCGTACGGCTTGGATCGCTAGCGCCGTAGGGTGCGGATGGGTCTATTGGGCGGTATGCGTGGGATGGAGACGTACCAAACGTCTGTTTATCAACAATAAAAAAAAGGCTTTAACACTCAGTATCGTAGCTATGCTACTCCTTGGGGCAGGTGCTGTGGGGCTATATCATCTAAAATCGGACTCTGCCAATGGGCGACTACTCCTTTGGAAGATAACTGCAAAAGCGGCATGCCACAAACCACTCGTAGGTGTAGGAGTGGGCGGTTTCTCGGCAGCTTATGCAGCCGAACAAGCAGCCTATTTCAGTACAGCAGAAGCAACAGATGCAGAGCGCCACGTAGCAGGAGCGCCCGAATATGCCTTTAACGAATATCTACAGATTGCTGTAGAGCAGGGGTTTGTAGGGCTTTTCTACTTTATTAGCTTCTTAATAGTCTGTTTGTATGCTGCAATACAAAACAAAAGGCAGGGCATAGCAGGGGCATTAATTGCCTTGATGGTTTTTTCGTTTGCCTCTTATCCCTTACAGCTACCCTCTTTTTGGATTGCATTCATGCTACTGAGTGCTATTGCCGTAACACCAACAAAAGAGGACGATTGGTTATTTGTAGTAATCAAATCTAATGTTTATTCGACACAAGTGGTTCACCTCTTTTTTATCTGCTTAGCTATAACCGTATTAATATCCTCACAAACAAAACGCTACAAAGCGTATGCTAGTTGGCGAAATCTTACAATATACCACGCTTACGGGGCAGACAGTTCAGTACTAGAACAGTACAAAACACTTGCATCTACCCTATCCCACCAGCCTAAATTCCTGTTTCAGTGGGGGCAACGCCTTGCCGAAGCTAAGCAATATGCAGCTGCAAACGTACAGTTAACACGCGCCATGCAGCTCAGTGCCGACCCGATGATCCACTATGTAGTAGCAAAAAACCAACAGCAACTAGGCGCATATGCCGAAGCCGAAGAGACACTGCTGCATGCCATCGACATACTACCAGAACGTATCTATCCATGGTATCTCCTCTGCAAACTATATGCGGACGAAAACAACCGCCAACCCGATAAGTTTGAGCAAGCAGCCCAAAGGGTGCTTATGCAAAAACCGAAAGTACTAAGCACCGCCATCAAAGAGATGCGCGAAGAGGTAAAGGAGATGCAAGTAACAATGCAGCAAACTACAGTTCAAAACAGCAATAAATAAACGTATGATAAAGCTTCCCCCTTTACTAATAAAGTGTTTCGACAAGGCAGTGAACTTTGTTTACCTCCTTATCTGCTTGGCATTAGCTTACCTATGCTTTCAGCTATTTCTATTCGCCACCTTTCGGATACCCAGCGACTCCATGGAGCCTACATTCGAAGCAGGAGACGATGTATTGGTGTGCAAACCGCTCCTTGGCGCGCGCCTATTCAATGTATTTGCAACATTGCGCCTCGAACAACCCACCATCCACCGCATGTATGGACTAAGCAGCGTAAAGCGTGGTGATATACTCGTTTTTAACTTCCCCCACCCCAACAAATGGGATAAGATAGAGATGCATATCTTAAAATATTACGTAAAGCGTTGCGTGGGATTGCCTGGCGACACGGTATCTATCGTAAACAGCCACTACCAAGTAAATGGCGTAACCCATGCCTTAGGATATCTACCTGCACAGAAGCAGTTAGCACGCAAAGAGAGCAGCAGTTTACCTGCAGGCATTTACAACGCCTACCCCTTTAATAAATCCCTAAACTGGAATATCCAACACTTTGGCCCCCTCCATATCCCTAAAGCAGGAGACGAAGTTGTGCTCACACACCACAACTACCTACTATACCACAAAGCCATCGCTTGGGAACAAGCGGCTAAAGTAACCTACAAAGATTCGACTGTCTACATTAATAATATAGCGCACACCCACTACCGCTTTAAAAAGAACTACTACTTTACCGCTGGCGACAAAGTAGAAAATTCTCAAGATTCACGCTACTGGGGACTACTCCCCGAGGAGTATATTGTAGGTAAAGCATGGATGATATGGCGATCTAAAGATATTAATACGGATGAAATACGGTGGAATAGATGTTTAAAGTGGATAGAGTAAATCTTTTTTCTAAAACGCACATAGAATTGTAAATTTACAATTCGCACAATAACAACATATTAAAGAATTGACTTAAAAATATCAGCCTAAATATTAGAAGATATTTAAACAAATGTTGTTTATTTGCATTGCGATAACAAGTAACCTTTAATATAATTAAAAATAAGATCTATGAAATTTAAAATCATACTATTGCTTTTCGGCTTATCCCTTCTTTCGTGTAAAGATAATAGCCAAAAGGAAAGAATAACACGTTTAGTAAAAGAGTGGAAAGGGAAACAAATTAAATTCCCAACAGATGCCATCTTTACTAAATACATTACTGATACAACAAACTTTCAAATCCCATCAAAAGGAGATAAGGTTTTGATATATGTAGATTCTTTAGGTTGCGTAAGCTGTAAATTACAATTAAGAAAATGGAAACAATTTATTGCCTATACAGATTCTGTAACGGGCGGTAGTGTACCTTTTCTATTCTTCTTTCATTCAAAAGATACAGACGAAACAAGGTATATACTAAAGATAGATCAGTTTGATTATCCTGTATGTATAGATAGGGCTGATAGGCTAAATAAATTAAATGCGTTCCCCTCAGATGTTACATTCCAAACTTTTCTGCTAGATGCTAACAATAAAGTAGCAGTAATAGGAAATCCTATACACAATCCTTTGGTGAAAGAGCTTTATATGAAAGAGCTTACAGGAAAGTCTTCCAAACAATCAACACAGCAGAAAACAACGGCAAAAGCAGATCAAGTTTCATTTGATTTAGGCACATACTCTCTTAAAGAAGATAAAAAGATATCTTTTACACTGACTAATACAGGAAATTCCCCGCTAGTAATACAAGATATAGTAACCACTTGCGACTGCATGGATATAACATTCGAAAAGCATCCTGTACGCACAAATGAAAAATTAACTGTATCGATTGTAATGAAAGCCAAAGAGAAGGGCTTTTTCTCAAAAACAGTTGCAGTATACGCAAATACAAATAGACCGATTAAAATACAAATTAAAGGGAGTGTGCAGTAAGGAATCTTGAATAGAAAGTTTTAGACGGCTTACGTCAAGCTCCCTTTACAACCCCAAGAAAAGAGGTGTATGATGGTGAAATAAAAATACGTGATTAATTTTACTGAACAAAAGTAAGCAAAACGAGATAAAAGACTATTTAATGAATTTAAAAATTAAAAGAAAAAAAATGATAATGAAAAAAATATATGTAATAGGACTTAGTTCTATAATTATGCTCTCAGTACTCTTGTTTAGCTTGTTTTTTCTAAACAAGAAAGACAAGAAAAAACCAACAACTCCTATTCTTAAAACAATTACCCTAAATGAATCTACGTGTCATATCAGTGATGATGATATAGGTAAAATAGAAGGAATTCAATGCAATGACTCTGTGCTAGTCACAATGGATTTTCACACAGGATATAGCTATACCTTATTTAATTTACAAACAGGCACTTCATTGGGTCGCTTTGGGAAAATAGGGCAAGGTCCTGAGGAAATCTCTTTAGGATGCATTGGAAATCTGGTAAATAACAAATATTACATTTATAATTTTGCAGATGGGCTTGTTGCAAAATATAATACTGATTCACTTACCCACAATATTAATACGAAACCTATAAAAATGACAAGGATAAAAATTCCTTTTGGTGATGTTCATTTTCGACGGGTTATTCCTCTAAATGATAGCACATTCTTAGGTGCAGGAATAAATATAACCAAGCAGTATACTGTTTTCGATCATCAAAATACATTTATAAGTAGTGAAGTAGATGTTTATAACGCAAATAACAAACAATTTAATAAATACCAAAGAGCATTATCAAATTCTGGTATTTTAAGAAAGCATCCAACTAAAAATAAATTTGCTTTTGCCCTTTCAAAATCAGCTAACATTGACTTTTTTGATGTTGTAAATAATCAAATTCGCCCAATAAAGCTAGTTAGAGAAAGAGATCCATTATTGAATCTCCAACAGAACAGCACTCTTGTAACAGCTAGGCCTAGCCTAACATGCCCTATTGGGTATTTAGACGTAACAGTTGGTGAAAAGTATGTTTATGCCCTATATACTGAAAAGAAAATCACGGCGTCATATAACTCAGATATTATACGCGTGTTTGATTGGGAAGGGAATCCGATAGTACAGTACAAACTAAAGAATGAAGCATTTCACATAGCAATAAATGAAAAAGCGCAAAAATTATATGCTGTTATTCGAAACGCAGAGGCAGGGTATAGCATCACGTCTTATGATATTCCAGTTTTATAATTTGATATTTCGATTTGTCATTTTTTTGTGATATTATCTTATTTGTTTAACTCCATGAAATGCTATTTACACTATGCTGGATCAATTTTCAAATTGATTAAACAAAAAAAGACAGGCTTGAGAATCACCTATCTTTTAATATATTTACTAGTATACTGCACTTCCGAGCATAACAAACACTTATACTACGCCCTCTATCTCTGATCAGTCCAACCGAGCAGAGATAGAGCAGGTGTTAGTCCATTATCAAGATACCCCATTAAAACGACAAGACACCCACTTTCTAATAAAAAAATATTTAGTCTAAATCAAATATGAATAAATTACTAATTTTATGCATTACAATATTCTTTTATAGTTGCTCTGATACGAACAGCAGGCGTTTAGCGTATGCACTAGATTTGGCTGGTGAAAACAGAACAGAATTAGAAACTGTGTTAGCTCACTATAAGGATGATCCTGAAAAGTTAGAGGCTGCGCGTTTTCTGATTCGAAACATGCCTTATCATTATTCGAAAGATGAATATTACCTATCTCTAGATGGAAAGAGATATAGACCAGAGATTGCCTCTTTTAAGGGAAGTATAGAGCTGAAAAAGCATTGCGACTCTTTAATGCGCCAAGGTTATCGCGCAGAACAACGTAATGTATATGATATAACTTCTCTTGATAGTGCTTTCGTTGTTAACAATATTGACCTTGCATTCTTAGTTTGGAGAAAACCTTGGGCTAAGAACGTTTCCTTCACTGATTTTTGCAAGTATATATTGCCATACAGAGCACAAATAGAGAAGACTTCATCTCTTCGACAAACAATGATGGAGCGTTTTATTCCTTTACTAGATTCTGCTAAAGTTACAACTCCACTCGAAGCTTGTATGCTTTTGAATAAACAGTTAAAAGAGGTGATAAAATACCGAAACACAGGTCTTTCGTTTTACCCCACTATTGATGAAACGTACCGCGCTGGAATTAGTCAGTGTGATGGGATTTGTAATTTGGGAATGTTTATTATGCGATCGGTCGGTATTCCTGTAGCTGTAGACTTTACAACTTGGGTAAAAATGGATCTCGGGCATACGTGGTGTGCTGTACTTGATGGCGGACGGTTTTACAGCTTCGGTCCAGGAGAAGATCAGCCAGATATACATGCTAAAATGTTTTCAAAGATTCGCAATAGAAGACCTGCTAAGGTGTATCGTTCACAATTCGATCTTCCAAACCTTACCAAAAACCAGAAAGATGATGGCTATAGAACATATCTAAAAAGCCCATTATTGCGTGATGTTACGGGAGAGTATTTGGATAAACCAATACGTATAGCGGTTTCTGTTGATGAAAACGAAAATATTAAAGGTAAAAAGAATAATCAAGTATACCTCTGTGTGCATAATTTCTTTGAATGGAAACCTCTTGCTATAGGACAACGTACAGACGATATTTGTGTGTTTGACAATGTGGTTGGGGATAATATATTTATCGTAGCTGATTATTCTAAAGAAAAGGAGTTTAGATACCTTACGGCTCCTTTTTATATAAGCAAAACAGGAGCAGTAAATAAATTTATTCCACGAATGAATGATGTAAAGTCATTCACTTTGACCAAACGTAAAAATTGGCCGAATGTAGAACACACACTGTCTTATTGGGATACAGCAAAACAATGCTTCAGCCCTTTATCTTATACGGAAGCTACAGAATCCACCCAAATATATAAACAGATCCCAGCAAATGCGCTATTGCATTTCACAATACCTAAACGAATTCTAAATCAACGCGTATTCTTTATTGAAAATGATAGGCTGAAAAGTTATTGATAATAAAATGTCTTTGTTATGGCAAATAGAGCGAAAAGATAGTAAGATATTTAAATAAAAATCGTTCATTTGCATAACACTACATCTGTAACCTTTAGCAGATTAAAAACAAATTTGAGATATGAAAAAATACACGTTGGCATTACTTGTGCTGTTAGCATCTTGTAATATGCAAGAGGATAAAAACGCCACCATGCACACATTAGATATTTCTATAGAAAACTCCATTAAAGAGATTAATTCGACCGAAATACTCTCTTCAATAACATGTATTCCGCTCGAAACAAACGATACACTCTTAATTGACGAAATTCGGAAGGTTGTTGTGAAAGATGATTTCTATTACGTAGCGGATGTTCATGCTATATATAAATTCAATGCAAAGGGGAATATTGAGGCAGTAATCAACTGTTTAGGTCCTGGGCCAAATGAATATGCAGGCATATCAGATTTTCAAATTGATGCTGATGGCTTTGTATGGATACTGTCTCGAAAAACAAAAACATTGAAGCAATACGACTGGGTGGGATCGCAACTTCAACGCATAAGCTTAAAGTATTGGGTTTCTTCAATACAGATAATTGACGAAAATAGCATCCTACTATACACAGGAAATGAAGTGGATGGGGATAATAAGAACCAATTAAAAGTATTAGATTTAACAACAAAAGAGGTTATTAGCAATTATCTACCCATAGATAAAAAGAAAAGCAAGTATCTTCATGTAGTATCTGATAATAAGTTTAGCTTACCAAATATTGATAATTCGTCTTGTTACTTTTTTCAAGCCTTTAATGATACGATCTATGAGGTTACTTCCAAGCGTATAAAACCTCTTTTCTTGCTGAAATTAGGTAAGTACAATATTCCTTCGTCTTTATTTGACGAAGACTACGAAAATGTAATGTTTTTTTTCCAAGCATTAAATAAAGGTAATTACGCCTATGGCACATCTCTTTTTGTCGAATCTAAAGAAAACTACTATGCATCATTTTATTATGACAAGAAATGTTTCATCTCAGATATCTCGAAAAAGACTCTAAAGAGTAACCACACCTTTAATAAAATAAAAGAGACCTCGTTACTGCATGGATATGTAATTGACTTAGCCGAGCAACGCATCTTTCCACACAACGGAGAACTGATACTCCCTGTTACACCTAACGATATTATCGAATATGCAAACGAAAATCTAACATCTAAACAGCAAAAAGAGCTTGAGAAGATGTTAGATTATAAAACAATGGATCAAAACCCTGTATTGTTGCACCTAAAGTTAAAGTGATAAAAAGAGGGTGTCAAGGGTGTTCCGTTAAAACCAAATCCCCATAGAACGAAATCCCTTGCCTCTTATTAGCAGATACATGAACGGTAGAGGATCCGTTTTTGAACACTTTAATCGTATACGTGTAAGTATCTTCGGGCGTACGTGCTTTGAACTTAATCAGTGTAGTTCCCTTCTTTTCTGATTGAATGGTATAATCGGTAATGGGGGCATCAAAAACCAGTACACTTCCTCCCCCATACGGTGCGCTATAGGCTTCGCCTTGATAGGGCAAGTAGGATTTGATAGAATCGCCCGATTGTGTGATTGCATAGTCCGAATTAAGGTGTCGAGAAGATCCCCTCATCGGATTCATTCGGTTTACAGCAATTTTGTAATCCTTCGATGCTAGTTTGTCGTACACCTTTTGCGAAACATCATTTTGCTGTGCCGATACCATAGCGGTGATGGTAAATAATACAGATACCATCAAACTCAAAACTTTATACTTTTTCATACTTGCTATTTATTTGATTGAATGTTTCTCAAAGATAAATGATCTGCACGGAATAAAAACACAAAAGAAACTAATAATTGAAAATAAACAATGCAGCAAATAACTATCTGCCAAACGAAAATATCTTATCTAATTCTATCGAAAACATACCATTGGATAGTATATATGGTGCTTTAGCTAATTTCTCTGCAAGTATTTTAGTTGGCAATGGGCGTTGCTTTTTGGCAATTCCAATACTATTTAATATACCAAGAACGGCTACCCCTATTTTTTCGCCTAAGCGCATTGTATTCGGGCGTTGCAACATCCCAGGACGAAAGATTATATACTGCTCAAATCCTAGCTTTGAAATCGCACACTCCAACTCACCTTTCATTCGAGCATAAAACAGATTGCTTTTTGGATTTGCTCCAAAAGAAGAGACCAAAACTAATGAACGGACACCATTGCGTTTGGCAATCGCAGCAAATTGGGAGGGAATATCAAAATCCACACGCCATTGAGCCTCTTTGGAGCCTGAATCTTTCAGCGTTGTTCCTAAACACGAAAACAACACATCACCAACAATTAAATCGGCATACTGCTCTATATCCGAAAAATCAATGCTATGTTCTATTAACTTCGGATGTTTAATCTGTATGCTTTTACGCACAAAAACAGTAACTGAGACATAGTTGTCGTTATTTAAAAGGGTGTCAACAAGCATACTGCCTGTCGCTCCTGTTGCACCTATAACAATTGCTTTCATAATGCGATGGATAATATTATTTTACACGAAGATAATCCCATTATCTATCTTATGTCAACAGATAAGCTACGAATTGGTTTTAATTTCGAAACATTAAATTATCTCCGAAAACATTGCCAATTCAAAACAAAAATTTACCTTTGTCGCCATGAGTTTGTTCGTTAAATATTGCCTTTTCGCTTTGGTTATGATTTTCGCTTCGCTACCTGTCTGCGAAGAGGAAGTTATTGCTGCATCTACTGAACAAGCATCTGCCTATATTCAGCAAAACAACGACACCTATTCGTTTAATGTAACTGACTTTAATCTAGAAGGATATCTGCAGAGCCAAGCAAGAACAAACCTAAACTTATCAAGCAGACGATGGACGCCAACGGTAGACCGTAAACTATTCGTTATCGTGGCCATACTCTACGCTCGGTATTTCAGTTCCCAACAAAAGTATATGCAAACGAGCAATCTTGCCGTGGTTAGTAAGCCTCCAACGGACTACTATCTATATACTTTAGAACGTATGCGGATTTAGCCTCCACTTAGTTGATTTTATTTTCTATACACTGCACACACTTTCAATTTAGAGAGGGTGTAGCGTGTTTCTCACACAACTATCTTAGTGCTAAATTATCAAATATAACATACAATGGAAACAAATATTAAATTAGGGGTAGATATTATCTCTGAACGTCGTAATGCAAAAAAACAAACAATCACACTTATATATACACTTTTAGGAGCTCTTTTAGTTGCAATTGCAATACTCTTCGTTCCCGAAAAATCATCTCCACTCTATCTGCTTATGCTTACTGTAGGGGTAATTATGGTTATCTGCTTCGGCATCAAAGCTGTAGCTTGGAACAAAGAGTTTGTGTATAATGCAACACAAAGCCCACTAAAGCAACACACTTTTTATATCAAACATCACGATCTAAACACCTTACTTAGTGAATTGAAAAAAGAAAACACTTCGACGCTTGAAAGGGTTTGTGAAGCAGCAAATACAGGCATGCAACTTGATGTAATCTATTCTAGTGATAATAAATTTGCTGTTTGTCAGGTATTCAAATACGTTCCATACCACCTAGAAGCAGTATCTGATCTATTGCATATAGAAGGCGATTTTCTCCCTCTATTTTGCGCTTCGATAGATGCATTAGCAAAAAAGAATAAATAAGAAACCGTTTATTAGTATCACCGTAGGGCATATTGCTCTAATCAGTATATTTATGCTCTACGGTGAACTATTTTTGCAAAATATTACATCATTAAAATATAAGCGTATTTTGGTTATATCTAATTAAAATATTTATCTTTGTAGCATGAGAATATTTCTAAAAAAAACAATTGGCTTTATGCCTTGTATTACATAAACAGTAGCGTTCTATGCTCTTACCATTACTGTAAGCACTATAATATTTCTTTTTACACAACACTTAGAAACTCAATTTCAAAACAAACGTTATGCGTCAGATAAACATATATTTCATATCCAAGATGCTTGGGTTGATGCTTATTCTAGAAACCTTTTTCATCCTTCTTGCTGCTTTAGTTGCTTTTTGGTACAAGGGTAATGATGTTAATTCGTTTCTGTTTACCGCCCTTGTTGCGTGTGGACTAGGGGCATTGCTGTATAGTTTCGGCTTTCGAGCAAATGAAGCATCTGCAGGAAAAAGAGAGGGTATGATTACCGTTACGCTCACTTGGATTATATTTTGTATCATCGGTGCATTGCCCTACTACTATGGTGGATATATCCCCTCATTTACCGATGCCTTTTTCGAAACAATGTCTGGGTTTACAACCACTGGATCTACCATATTAGCTGATATAGAAGCGCTACCTAACGGAATTCTGTTTTGGCGAAGCCTCACGCAGTGGCAGGGTGGTATTGGTATGGTAGTGTTTACCGTTGCCCTACTCCCACTCTTTGGCGTAGGTGCTGCACAGCTTTATGATGCCGAAACAAGTGGAATCACGCACGACAGATTTCGCCCACGTGTAACACAGGTTGCCAAACGGTTATGGGGTACGTATGTTTTTCTTACGCTCATACTTACAGCCTTACTATATGTTGGACCTATGAATTTATTCGACTCCATAAATCATGCCTTCACCTGTATGGCAACAGGAGGATACTCTACAAAGAATAGCAGTGTTGCATATTGGGATTCAGCATATATAGATTATATACTTTCGCTTTTTATGTTTATCGGTGCAACTAACTTTACGTTGATATTTTTCTTAATGCAAGGGAATTTCAAACAACTATTTAAAGACGAAGAGCTACGTTGGTTTTTTATCCTTATCGTTTCTACCATTGCCGTTACAACAGGGTGGTTAATGTTTAAAGATATTACGCCAGACTTTGAAACAGCACTCCGTGAGGCTACATTCCAAGTGGTTACGCTTGCTTCTACAACAGGATTTGCTACAGAAGATTTCAACCTTTGGGGTTCATTCTTTTGGATGATTGCGCTTATCCTAATGATTATATGTGGATGTGCTGGGTCAACAAGTGGTGGACTAAAGATGGGTCGCTTCATGATACTCTGCAAAAGTGTAAATGCTGAATTTAAAAAACAAACACACCCACACGCTGTTATACCTATACGTGTGAACGGAAATGCAATATCACAGCATGTAGTACACCGTGTATTATCATTTGCTGTTATCTATATGATTGTACTAATGGTTGGCTGTTTGATCCTTACATTTAATGGCATGGACTACCCCGATGCAATGGGTTCTGTAGCCTCTGCCATGGGAAATGTAGGGCCAGGATTTGGTAGTGTAGGACCTGTTAATAACTTCTCTCATATTCCTGATGCATCAAAATGGACATTATCGTTTGTAATGATGGTAGGACGTTTAGAGCTATTCACCATACTTACACTCTTTACGCGTGGTTTTTGGAAACAATAGCAGATTAGATTCAATAGGTATTACACCAAAACTAAATAAATTCTTTAATTATGAGCACATTCAAAGCCTTTCGCACTGAAGAGATCGATGGAAAATTCATCTCTTCGGTTCAACAAATTGATAAAAATACACTTCCTGAAAACGAAGTACTTATCAAAGTACTATATTCTGGAATCAACTATAAAGACCTTTTATCTTCTAAAGGAAACAAGGGCGTTACAAGAAAATATCCTCACACCCCTGGTATTGATGCTGCTGGTATTGTTGTAGAAGATAGTTCTGCATCGTTTTCCCAAGGAGCCGAAGTAGTTGTTATGGGTTATGATTTAGGCATGAACCTTGATGGTGGATTTGCCGAATACATCTCTGTACCTGCTGCATGGGTAATGCCTAAGCCAACTAAATTTACGCTAAAAGAGACAATGCTTATCGGAACTAGCGGATTTACCGCTGCTTTGGGTATCTCTAAAATGCTTCGCATGGGACAAACGCCAACAGATGGTGCTGTAATTGTTTCAGGTGCAACAGGTGGTGTAGGTAGTTTTGCTGTACAAATGCTATCAGCTTTAGGCTTTGAGGTATGTGCAATCACAGGTAAAGAGGATGCACACGCAATGCTAGAAAGCTTAGGTGCTAAAGAAATATTAAAAAGAAGTGATGTACTTGTTTCGCCAGAGAAACCACTACTTCGCCCACGCTGGGCAGGAGCTTTAGACACTGTAGGTGGCGAAATGCTTGCTGCAATCATTAAGCAGTGTAAAAAAGAAGGTTCTGTAGCCACTTGTGGTAATGTAGGTGGTATGGGATTACCGCTAACAGTACTTCCATTTATTCTTAATGGTGTTAACCTATTAGGTATTAATGCCGCAGATACACTGATGGCTACCCGCCAAAAGGTCTGGACACTACTCGAAGAAATTGCAAACCCACAGGCTCTTGCTGGCATGGGTAAAGAGATCTCTTTAGAAGAGGTCGCACAAGCATTAACACTTATAGAGAATGGCGCACATAACGGTCGCTTCTTAATTCGCATCGCAGATTAATCATTTGTTTAATCTCTTTCTCTAAAACAACCCTCCTACTGCAAGTATTTGTAGTAGGAGGGTTGTTTTTTTTATACTTAACCGAATCTTTATTATACATTTCGAAAGGATACATTTATAAAAATGTAGCAAAAACAACTATTTGGAGTCATTACAGCATTAAAGAAACATTTATTATTGAAATATTTATTATCTTTGTAAATCTCTTAATTATAAATTATATGAATATGAATAGTAAACAACTTTTATTACTCTCCTCCCTATGCGCAGTATCCTTTACGAGCTGTGTTGATAAAAATTACGACTTAGAAAATTTAGATACTGATAATATCGTAATTGGAGACCAAATTATTGCTCCCCTCGGAAATGGAACGTTATCGCTTGATAAAATGCTGAACATTGAGGATGTTAAAGAAATCACTGTAGATAAAGATGGTAATTACACTGCTTCGTACGAAGATGAAATGGTAATTGAAATGCCTGCAGATATTAAGTTGAAAGATTTTAATTTCAAACAACTTACCTTCGATATTCCTTTGAAAGGTATTCTTGTAGGATATCCTCTACAAACAGACAAAACCATTGATCTTGGTGAAGAGAAAATGGCAATTGTATTTGAATCGACAGACGAGGTTGATCGCATAGATACAATCTACTTTAACACTAAAGATGATAAATCTATGTTTTGCTTGAATTTAAAAACGCAAGGGTTAGAAATTCAAGGTGGAAATAGTACAGCTCTATTCAGAATAACTTTCCCTATTGAATATATTGTAAATCCAAAAAAATTAACACAAAGTGATACATGGGATCAAAAAACAAATACATTAATTATTTCGCGATCTATTACAGGCTTAAAGCAAGGAATCTCTTTAGATTTTGAAATAAATAAAGCTGTAGTTAATGCAAATACAGTTGATGCCATTATTTACGAGACGTCGTTTAACTTCAAAAAAGGAACAACTATTTCAAAGGCTAACAATGCACAATTAATCATAAACGGAAAATCTAAAGATCTAGATTTTAAAACTATCTATGGTAAATTTAAAATGAACTTCTCTGCAGAACAAGGAAATATTGAAATGGGTGATTTCAATGATATCTTTGATGGAGACGACAATAATTTAAGTTTCACAAACACACATATTACATTAACAACAAACAGTAATATCGGTATCCCTATTGTAGCTCAATTAAATCTTACAGCAACTG
>CAMQTD010000063.1 GCA_947036995.1 uncultured Parabacteroides sp. | reverse complement strand
TGCTTGTTTTTTATTCTTTTTGTTATTGCTTTTTATCCTTCCGACCTTGGTTGTAAGATCGTATGACCAAGGTTGTACAATCAGATGACCTTGGTCGTACGATCATACAACCTTGGTCGGAAGGTTAAATAACCGTAGCCTTCTTATCAAAACAGACCGTATTAAACATTAAAAGCGAGACAGTTCTATAACAGAACTGCCTCGCTTTTAACTAAATAGGGTGTATTTCTTACTTCTCTAACAAGAGGATATATCCTCCTTTACCCATTACCTCTTTTGCTCCATTGAGGTTAAAGCCCGAAGCCCATTGTAGGTTTTGAATCTGTGGAAGTGTTGCTTTTGATGGTTTGAATCCTAATTTATCGGCATCGATGGTTAGTTTAGAGTTCAAAGGCATATCGGTCCAGTTTGCCACTACAACGAGGGCTTTGTCTCCATTCACATAAACGGTTGCAGGTAGCTGCTCGTTGTTGGATTTAATGGGCGATGCTTCGTCCCAATAACCAATCATGTGGGCATCTTTCATGCCGAAGCTATCCCACAGATTCCATAATGCAACAGGGTTTCCGCTCCAAGGCATGCGTGGAAGCATACCATACACCATGCCACGGAATTGGTTGCGGGCATCCAAGGTTTCGCTCATTAAGCCGAAAGGGATACCTGCCATCTCGACCATCCAGAAGTCTAAGGCATTCTTTTCGCTAAAGCCCTCGCCTATCCATGTACGGTCTACGTATGGAAGTAGTTCGAGGTAGATATGCAATGAGTTGGCGTATCCTGCATGCTGGTTGTTATGATTCCACGAGTGGATGTCGATGGTGCGGTGTGTATCGTCGGCATCTAAAATGCGGCGTGCACGTTGCAGGGTGGTACGGTCTAATGCGCTATCGTCAATGTATACACCGCCAAGTCCGATGTTTTTAATCATCCAATCAAGACCTGCTAGGTAGTAGTTGTTCCAACGCGAATCGGGCGTTGTTATTACTGAGATATCCATTTCGCCTTTATATTTACCAGCATTGAAAGCGTTATACCATGCAGGGATAAAGTTTGTTGTTAGGTTTTCGTTTAACCACTTGTTGGGTCCGTTTCGGTGAATAAGTGTGCGTACATCTTTACCAGGTCCGTCGTGTATAACTTCGCTGCCTAAGCTACGTAATGCCCATAGTTCGGGGATTTTCACTGTTAGCTCGCGCGTTGTATAATAGAGTCTTGTTTGGAGATTCTCTTTTTGTGCGGCTTCAGAAAATTGCTTTAAGTCTTGCACCGATTCGTCCGAATAGGGGTAGTTAATGTATGGATATACATCTTTCTTGTGGTGAACGTTGATGGCGGTTGCTCCTGCTGCTTTCGCATCTGCAATGTAGTTGCTGCTTATATCGCTGTTTGAGTGATAAAAGCGGTCGGTTGCTTGTGCATGGAGGTCGAGCGGTTTCACTGGGGTGATCAACATGTTGGCATTGTAGTGCAAGATGTCTCCTTTTGCAAGGTTTCTTTCGCCACTGTAGGCGGTGAGTAGTACGGTTTCGGGCGATTGGTTTTTAACCTTAATACCTCCTTTGTTTGCGTTACCCCACGAAGCTGGTAGGTTTAATTTGCCCAATCCGTAATAGATATTTACAAGCGGACGTGTGTAGTTATCGCCTTTAAGGATAAGATTAAGCCCTGCATTTACATTTCCCATCCAGATTTTATCTTGGTGCTTGTCGGTATTCCAGTTCCAATCTACCTCTTGCTTGTTACGCAAGCCCCCTTTATTGCCTAATCCCATCCAATATTTAGAGGCGTAGGCTGTGTAGGGAAGTTCCATGCGGATATCTTTTACGGCTATATCTCTTTTGGCTTTAACGGTAAACTTATAATCAATAGATCCATCAAACTCGAATATGCCTGCACAGGTTACATCGAAGTTTTTGCTTTTCAGCTGTACGCTCCATGTTGATGCACTTGCCGAGGAGGCATTCATTTTGAGTCTGCTTGGCTTCAACTGCTCGATGCCCGAGGCTGTTTCGATTATAAATTTCGCTTCGCCAGATAAGATCGTGTTGGCAAGCGATGCGTCGAGTTGATTGCTTTGTGTGTAGTGGGTTGTGATCTGTTTGGGCAGACCCGAAGCAGTAAGTTCCATATTTCCTCCAAGGTAGTGGATAGTCTGTTTATCTACTTTAAGGGAGGTGTAGGGTGCTGTTGGTTTGTCGCCTTGACCAAGTGCTGTATCTAACCAACGCAGACGTGTTTTGCGCCAGCCTTCGTTGTCGCCAAAATCAGCCAAAGCCTCGCCAGCGATGGTAACTGCTGCATTAAGCGTTGTAGACGGAAGGTTGTTGGCGTGAACAGTAACGATTCCTTTGTATGTTCCGCGTGCCGATTTAGGAAGTTCCATCCCAATCCATAAGGGCTGAACGGCTCCTTTCGGTACGGTTATTTGATGTGTAAAGCTGTTTCCGTCCGTGTCTATACCTCCTTGGTTAAAACATCTGAGGGCTTTTGAACTTAGCTTTTCGCCAAATTCGTTTTTAAAGGACTTAAATGTAACGGTTACTTGCTCCATCGACTCATAAGGGGCGAACAGACCGATTTGCC
Organism: uncultured Parabacteroides sp.; assembly: GCA_947036995.1. Taxonomy (GTDB): domain Bacteria; phylum Bacteroidota; class Bacteroidia; order Bacteroidales; family Tannerellaceae; genus CAMQTD01. The sequence goes on along the minus strand of CAMQTD010000063.1, from coordinate 11,957 downwards.
ATGTATAGAATTCGCCTGGTGCTGCTTCGCCTTTGAATTGTGTGCGCAGGGCGGTTGCTCTATCTACCCATCTTGTTGGGATGGCATCTTTCATGCGTATGTCGTGCATGCGATCTTCGGTGAAGCAGAAGTAGTTGGCTGCTGGTTTATTGGCTAAGAGTTGTTGCAGTTGTGCTGCTGATGGCTTGATGCGCATCTCGGAGTCTTTTTCGTCTACTACGCCTTGACGGTTTAGGTCGTCAAAGGCATTGGTTATTTTATCTTGCGCCGAAAGTGCTGGCGTAAGGAGTAGCATTGCTGCTAAGAGGAAACTGTGTTTGTTCATGGTGCGAAATTAAATTATATCTTTATTGCTAAGTTAGTAGCAACTGGTTTATACGATTCAGTATCAACGCTAAAGTCAGGCAAGCATATCTTCTTGTTTGACTTTAGCGTTGATTTGATAGGTTTACTCAACGATAAGCCATGTATTTCCTCTTGCAGGAATTGTAACGGTTATTGTTGCATTGTATGCGCGATCTAACTTGTATGTTTTAGGTGATTTGCCTAATATGCTAATCTTAGCCTTGTTTTTCAGTCCTGTATAGTACAAAGGTAATTTTATTTTGCGTACAATCTCCTTATCAGTTGGATTATATAAAAGTGCCATTGCCTTCTCTTTTAATGTAGGGTTTACGTGCATCACGCCATCGTAATCTTTTCCATCAGCTCGGCGTAGGTGTAAGAGTTCGCTATTTAAGATCTCGCGATACTTTTTATACCAAGTAATCACTTCGATAACAGCGGCTTTTGTTGCTGGGGTGTCGTATAGTCGATGTCCACGGTAACAAGCCTGTACACCTGCACCATAGTTCTGCATCATGTGGGCTTTGTAGTCTACAATGTGATCGTTTAGTGGTTCTAGGGTTGCATCTTTTCCTCCACCGTGGTATTGAACAAGTGGAACAAAAGTCCAACACATACCTGGAAGTCGTTCCCAGAGACCATCATACATAACTTGTCTGCCCAGTACCAGTTGACGCTCACGTGGCAGCGACCAGTTTACTTCGCGATAGCCAATACCTACTTTTGTGCTTCCATTCAGTAAATATCCTGCATCGGGTACGTTGGTGTAAATTCCATTCTCGCACATCCATTTGTAGAGTGTTGCCATCTCTTTGCGCTGTTTCCATTGCGAATCTTCTAATCCTTTGTGGTGTGCGTGTGTGGTAGATGCGCAAACATTTCCGGGGTATGAGCCATCGTTTTCGAATACGGTCATGCCTGTTTGCTTGAAGAAGGATTTGATCTTTCTAAAGTAATCTTTTCCCCAATCGCTAGAGAGACACGGAGAGCTGCCGAATATCATACCACCACGTTTGCCCGTTTTAGGGTTGATTACATCAACATCATCGCTGATCCATCGGCTCGAAAGCAGTGAGTATCCTCCTAGTTCAATGCCTTTACTTACGGCATAGGCTTTCAATGCTTTAAACTTAGCGATATTAGCAGGCGATTCATCTTCCATATTCAATCCTGAGCCAAAGCTAAGAATAACCATCTCGTAACCGGTCTCTTTACACTGATCTATTGCCTCTTTCACCACCTTAGGGTCTGAAGAGGTGCAATGCATAAAGATTGGGTTTTCGGTTACCCAAGGGGAGATTACACGGTACATGCGTTTTATGAATAGTCCTTTGCGCTCTCTATCTTCGCTATCAAAAGGCATTATCCACGTGCGGAACGTAGTAAATGTACTGCCTGCATGGATAAACTCATTAGGTCCCATGGGCGGTTTAACTTCCAACAGACACGGTGTTAACAGTGGATAGTTGCATTGCGAGGTGTAGCGAGGGTCTACATTCCATTGCTCGGTTTGTTCTGCCTCGCGTTCGGTGAATCCTAAGAATGCCCAATCGCTCTCGATGTGTATGTTTGGCTTTAGGAATTCGCTTTTTATTTTTGTTTCGACAGGCGATTCTGGTTCTACCATAGCCAACTGCTCGAGTGTAAATTCATCTAATAGCACGCCTACGGAGGATTGATTCTTTACTTCGATCCATTTGCTAATGGTTGGTATACCATCGTACAGTACGTAGTGAACCAATACTTTGACATCCTTCAAATGATCTGGTCCTTCTAATGTAAAGGTTAATGTTTTGCCTTTAGGCTTCCAATCCTTCACGAGAGACCAACGCGTTTGTGCCCAATTAATGCGTGGAACAACTTCGGTGATGGCGAAATCTGTCACACGAAATGAGTTTGCGGTAGCTGTTAAATCGTCGAGCCACTCATATTGGGTGTAGGCGTATTCTTTTTGTGTGCTTAGTCCGCCAATGGTATATTGTTTGCCATCAAGTACCAATACGCCTTCGTTGCTAACGGCTCTGAGCATGCTTTCGCCTGTCATCTGGTTGATGAAGTCTACGGTTGCTAGATTGGGGGTGATCCTGAACATTCTACTTACCAAGCCATTGCTGAATACAATATCTTTTCCGCCGTGGGCTTGATATACTTTAGCTTTTTCGTTTGATGGTGCTATCAACCAATCTTTTGCTGGCAAAGCGAGGGGTAGTGATATCTCAGGCAGAGCATTCATCTTTTTAGATAAGTGTTTAGCAATGGCTGGATCCATCGTTTTTACTGCGCCTTTAAATTCGGCATCTACAAGCTGTGGTTTTTTGCCCTCGAAGCTGATTTTAGCATCAAGCCAGTTAGCGTGATCGCCACTGTTTCCATCGGCAGTAGGTTCTGTTACCAACTCTAGTACAGCAACGTTAACAACAGATAGATCAACGTGCTTTGCTTTATCCCCAGCAGCCATTACACCACTGTTATATAGTTCTTTTCCATCTCCTAGAATACGAAATATAACGGTTCCTTTATTTATTTTACGATCACCTGCTCCTATTCCGACAAATTGTTTTTCGTCATTACTTTGCTGGTAGAAGATCATGGTTCCATCGGTAAGTGGAATCATGGAGATATCGTTTGCATTGTAATCAAGCGTTTGATCGTTTACACCTACTTGGCAGGTAAACTGCGTTGATTTCTTCTGTAAATTTATCTTGATGTGTCCATCGGATAAAACGCCAATGCCTGTTTTGTAGGATTGGTTTGATACTTGGAATGGTTCTCCTGTAACTGCACGATTCATCATTGGGGTACCGTAGGGTTGGTAGGCTTTGGTAATGTCTAGGTCGGATAATAAGATGGTATCCGATTGTGCTAACAAGGGGGTTAAGCTTGTTAGGAGAAGGGTTGAGATTGTCAGTAAGTGTTTTTTCATTGGGGTGATGTTTGTTGATTAAGCATGCATTAAATTAAACATGCTTAGCATTTCAATTTGCAAAAATAGAAATTAATTTTCAATTTGTTATACAACACAAATTAAAAAGAGAGAAGGAGTACCTCTGCACTCCTTCTCTCTTTTTAATTAACAAACAAATCACTAACTAACAGCAATTAAGAATACCATAAGTCTACTTTTTCAACGAAGAGTAGTAGTGCTTCATTGTATTAGTTATTTCTTCATTCTCAGACAAACAGTTTTTTTGCTCCGAGTAATCTAGTCTCAGATTATATAGCTCATCAGCATTCGGTTTCTTTGAAGGTATAAATTTCCAATCACCTTTGCGAAGAGCCACACTTCCACCATTATTTTGAAGCAAGATATAATCTCTATACTCTTTTGCATTGGGATCAAAAAACAGTGCAGAGGCATTCTTTGAATCATATAATTGCGCTTCGGGAAGTTTAATGTTTAACATTGAATTCAAAGAAGCTAGCATATCAATATAGCAGAATGGCTGATCTTGATCAAACGATTTATCTTGTTTTAATGGCCATGAAAACAAAAATGGAACTCTACTACCTCCTTCATAAAGCGTTCCTTTTCTTCCTCTCAATCCATTGTAAGGATCATGTTCATTTAAGTTTTCCAACGCACCATCAATATAGCCTTCCTTTATTCTCGGACCATTATCACTTGTAACAATCAATATTGTGTTTTCGTACAAGTTTTGTTCCTTTAGTACACGTACTATTTCACCTACGCAATAATCAAACTCTTCAATAACATCGCCATAAATACCAGCCTTACTTTTATTTTTAAATTTCAGACTTGGAACACGTGGTTCATGAGCGGTATGCGTTGTATATAAAAGAAAGAAAGGTTCTTTTTCATTCTTGCTTTGTATAAATGACTTTGCTTTTGCCAATAAGTCCTCAGTCATATTTTCATCAACCCATTTAGCTTTATCACCTCCCGACATCCAACCAATACGACCTATTCCATTAACAATCGTACCATCATGTCCCATGTAATGTTTTAGTTTCAGCAGTTCGGGTGAATCCTTACCTGTTGGATCATTACCTACCTTTTTTTTATATGAAACTTCAATATCATTAGTTGAGTTTACTACGTGCTCATTCTCAACATAAACACATGGCACTCTATCATTCGTAGCAGGATAATAAAAAGCATAGTCGAACCCAATATCTAAGGGTCCAGGTTTAATCTCTTCGTTGAAATTAACAGGATCTAACTTCGACCCTAATCCTAAATGCCATTTACCTACCAATCCTGTTTTATATCCTGCTGATTTCAACATTTTAGGCAATGTATTGTAGGATAAATCTATCGATAAATTGGCATCAGCCGGAAGAATACCTACATTTTTCCTCCATGCATATTCACCTGTAAGAAGTGCGTAGCGCGTTGGTGATGATGTTGAAGCTGGAGAATATGCATTCGTAAAACGAACTGCTTCTTTTGCCAGTGCATCAATATTTCTAGTTTTAATTTTTGTTGAGCCATAGCATCCAAAATCGCCAAAACCTATGTCATCAGCTAATATAAATACAATATTGGGTTGCTCTGTATTCGTTTTGTTTGTTTGAGCTGATATAATATTTGTTGAATAAAAAACAGTAGAACAAATGCTTATTAACTGAATCCATTTGATTCGTGTATAATATTTTTCATAAAAAACATCCATGGTATTAAGTTTACAGTGATTAAATAAATTGAATGTCAAAATAGAGTTTATTTTTTCATTTCAAATTCAAGAATTGATTTGAGTCTATCTACCTCCTTTGGATAAAGTTTTGCAACATTCTTTTGTTCTGAAACATCTTCCTTCAAATAATACAATTGATCATTTGTATTATTTCCCAGTTCAGTATTTGTCAACTTACTATAAGCAGGACCTTTACTTGGTGAAATATACTTCCACTCTCCATCTGAAACAGATAACGCGCCAGCAGATTCAATCACATAAGCACGTCCGGTCTTTTTTAATCCTAACAAAGTACTCAATTGATCTTGACTATCATAAGCCTGATCTTTTGGTAGTTCTACTTTTAATAATGCAGCAAAAGAAGCTAACATATCCACCTGAGAAACCAAAGCCTTTGAGACTGCTGGTTTTACCTTCTTTGTCCAATGAACCAAAAAAGGAACACGCGTTCCAGCTTCAAAATTACTATATTTCCCTCCTCTAAAATCACCCCAAGGTCGGTGTGATCCAAGCATTTCTACAGCCATATCTTGATAACCATCATCAACTACAGGACCATTGTCACTAGTTAATACGATTAATGTATTTTCCATTAATCCCAAATGATCTAAAGTTTTAACAATCTCTCCTACACTCCAGTCAAATTGTAACAAAGCATCTCCACGAGCACCCATTCCACTTTTACCTACAAACCGAGGATGTGGAACTCTTGGCACATGAATATCATTCGTTGCAAAATATAAAAAGAATGGTTTAGTTGAATTTGACTCAATAAAGCGAACGGCTTTATTTGTAATACTGTCAGCTATATTTTCATCTTTCCACAATGCTTTTGTTCCTCCTTTCATGTATCCAATACGAGAAACGCCATTTACGATTGCTTGATTATGACCATGATTTATACTTGGTTTTAAAACTGTAAGTAATTCAGGATGTGTTCTACCAAGTGGCTCTCCAGAAAAAGGTGTTTTATAGCTTACTTTAATAGAATCATTAGGATCAAGTCCTACAACATATTGGTTTTCAACAAAAACACAAGGAACACGATCTCCCGTAGCTGCCATAATATACGAATAATCAAATCCTATATCTTGTAATCCAGGAGTAATAAATCCGTTCCAATTCTGCATTCCTGCTTTATTACCTAATCCTAAATGCCATTTACCAACTGCTGCTGTCGAATATCCATTATTCTTAAACAAATCAGCAATCGTCAGTTGTTCAGGTTTGACAACCATTGCGGCATCACCTGCGGCAATACCAGTATCATGCCGTCTCCATGAATATAAACCCGTAAGCAAAGAATAACGAGATGGAGTACTCGTTGCTGCAACAGTGTGTGCATTAGTAAAACGCACTCCTCTTGAAGCAAGTTTATCAACATTCGGAGTCTTTATAGTTTTTTCGCCATTACAACTTAGGTCTCCATACCCTATATCATCAGCTAATATAAAAATAACATTAGGTTTTTTATTTGTTGATTGTGCATTCAAAAGAAAAGGCGATAAAACCGAAATACCAATGCCTATATAATTTAAAAGATGCTGTTTCATCATGTCGTTTGTTTTTTAATATAAGAAAAAATTGGAAAATACTTGATTCGAATCCTTATACAGGGTCGAAAATAGGATTATAATACAAGCTCATTTTGTAAGCGCTGTATTATAATCTATATTCTTGTATAAAAACTACACTTAATTATCGGAGGTTCGGATTGATATCTTGCTCTGACTGAGGTATAGGCCATACATAATCTTGGGCTTGTCTGAAACCTCTTTTGTTAACGTACCATCTGTCATATTTATCTATAACAATTTCACCGTTTACTTTTTTATAATTCATTTTTTTTGCACCTGGAAATGGCGCACCATATACATCTGCATTTAGTTTTTCGTGCGCAATATTCCATCTCAATAAATCCCAGTAACGAATTCCCTCCAAAGCAAATTCAACTCTACGCTCATTACGCAATATAGCTCTGAGTTTATCAGGGTTAGTCTCTGTTACTAGTGGCATATTTACAGATGAACGTCCTCTCACTTTATTGATGGTTTCATCTAATAGCGCCGTTGTAATAGGCTCTCCTGCTTCAATTTTTGCCTCTAAATAGCTTAACAACACTTCTGCATATCTGATAATAGGAAGATTTCCGCCATAACTATTAAGGTCTCCGTTGTATGATTCATCAAAGAATTTTCTCATTAAAAATCCTGTTTGCGTACTTTGTCCTGCACCTATTTTATCTACGGACTTTGAGTCTGGGTGACAATCATAAGCTGTTTCTTTAAATTGTGCTCCATTATAATAGATAGTATAATCCAATCTTGGGTCTCTATTAAGTCCTAAATTGGTTACATCGTACAATGAATTTTCATAGCTAAAATTTGTACCGTTAGTAAACTGATAAGATTCAAATAAGTCTGCAGGGATATTTATCAAACTCCATCCTCCATCTTTTACAGGGAAGGCATGCTGAGGCATACCACTACCTGCCATATCTTGAAGATATTGCATTGAAAAAATATTCTCCGAGCTATTCTCATTCGATGGATAAAATATCGATTGATAGTTCGGATCAATTTGATTGTCTCCATAAGATATAATCTCTTGATAAATAGCTGAGGCTTCTTTATACATTTTATTAGACAAAAGTGTACGACCTAAAAATGCTAAACTTGCTTGTTTTGAAGCTCGTCCTACTTCTGTTCCACTTAAATCTTTAAAGCGTGGCAAACCTGCTGCTGCTTGAGTAAACTCTTCGACAATAAAATCCGTGACATCTTTTTTTGTTGCCTTTGAAACAGTGTTAGCCTCTTCAATAGTCAATATAGATAATACCAAAGGAACATCTCCAAAATATTGTGATAAATAAAAGTATTGTGTAGCTCGTATAAAACGAGCCTCAGCTCTAACCCTATTTATAAACTCTTCACTGGCAGAAAGCTTATCAATTCCCTCTAAAAAACGATTACATCGTGCAATCTTTTTATATGAATTTCCCCAATATTTTTTGATAAAAGGATTGTTTGGCAATAATGTGCCATTTGACAACTTATAGAAGTTTGAGTTACTACCCCTTCTATCATAGGCATTGTCTGAAGCAAATTCCAGAAAAACCAACCCTCCATATGACCACCAATCTGTTGGATTATATTCTGGAGAATTTACTGTCATTCCATTTTTATATATTCCTGTTAATGCTAATAAAGCATTCTCTTCACTTGTCCAAAAGGCATCTTCAGAAAATTTATCTAAAGGACTCCTTTCTAAGCTACAACTAGTATTTAATATTGAGACTAAAATCCCAAATAATAATAATTTAATTTTTATCATAATCATCTTAGAATTTAAAATTTAAACCAAATGTATATGTTGCTAATATTGGGTAATAATTTCCTGATGTATTGACTTCAGGATCCCAACCATCTCTATATTGATTCCATGAGAATGGATTTTCTGAAGAAACATAAAATCTCAAAGACGAAATACCCATCGATTTCAATATAGGTTTTGGTAATGTATAACCTAATTGAATATTTTTAAGTCGTAGATACGATGCATTCAATATCCAAAAATCAGATGTTTGAGTGTTTGGGCCTACTACGTTTCCAAGATTTTCTATACGAGGATAGTCTGGATAACGTTGTGGATTTTCTGGATCAAATCGTCCATCTGCTTGCCATCTCTGTACATTTCCTTCAGACCAAAATGCCCATCCTGCATAATTACTTAAATATCCCTTTACTCCTGCTACTCCTTGGAGTTGAGCTTGAAAATCAAAGCCGTAATAATCAAGACCTAAAGTTAATCCAAATGCATATTTAGGAATTCTTGATCCCAATGAAACTCTATCATAGTTAGGATCTACTTTTCCATCTGGCACACCGTCAGGACCACTTATATCTTTATATCTTATATCTCCAGGTTGAGCGTTAGGTGTAATTTCCGTTTGGTCACTCCATGCATTGATGTCTTCTTGATTTAAGAATACTCCATCTGTTTGGTAACCATAATACATATCGATAGAGTGGCCAACAAATAGATTACTTCCATTTCCCGTTAATCCATTAAGTTGTTCTACATTACCAACACCTAAGCTGATTAATTCATTATCAATCATCGTTAAGTTTGCATTGATATTATATGATACGTTACCAATTTTATTGCGATGACCTAATTCTATTTCCCATCCTTTGTTTTTTAATTGGCCTGTATTCATTTCAGATACAGCTAAACCTAAAACAGAAGATACACTACCTGATGGTTTATACAATATATCGTATGTCTTTCTATAAAAATACGATATATTAGCAGTCAACAATCCATTCCAAAAGTTACCCTCAACACCTCCATCTAGAGTTTTCGTTTCTTCCCATCGAATAGTTGGATCTACCAATGTTGTAATGGCTGCACCTTGAGTATAGTTATCTCCAAAAGGATAGTTTTGTCCTAATTCATATACTGATTGATATGGATAGTTCCCAATTTCTTGATTTCCTAAGATACCCCATGAGAATTTAAATTTCAGATTTGAAATCCAATTTAATTTTTCATTTTCTTTAAAAAATGCCTCCTCTGAAAGTCTCCATCCAAGTGCTACAGATGGAAATAAACCATACTTCTCTTTTGTAGGGAAACGTGATGAACCATCGTATCTTACCGTTGATTCAAACAAGTATTTTTCATCATAATTATATCGCCCACGAGCAAACAATGATTGAATAGCCCACTCATATCCGCCACCACTTGACGACTGGTTATCTGGAGAACCTGCATTTAGGAATGGTAAGTCATTGCCTGGAAACTTATCTCTCGAACCAATTAATGTTCTATATGTCTTGTCTTCCCATGAATATCCTGCTAAAACACTGAAGTTATTCTTATTAATAGTTTTAGAATAATTTGCTGTTGCTTGGAATGTTTTATAGATACTTTTTTGCATTTCATGGCGCAAAGAAGAGGGTCCGATAGTTCTATCTCCATCTAATTTAAGTGTTGAACGATATTGTTTCAACTCCTCATTTCCATAATTAAAACCTCCTATTACTGAAAAGTTAAGATCTTTCAGGGGATTGTAATCAAGCTTAACGTTTGCATTTAATTTAAACTCTGGATTTTCAAAGAAAGATTCACTCTCTATCCAAGCCAATGGATTTCCTTGTAATTTCACTCCTGGTCCGTAATTGCCATTAGATAAAACAGTTGGATACAATCCTGGAAAACGTAATGCTTTTTGTGCAATACCTGTTACGTCATCAACATCTACACTTCCTGGAGTAGATGGTTCATTCCGAATTGCATATACACTTGAAAGGCGCGTTGTTATCTTAATTTTTTTTGAGATATCTGTTACCAAGTTCAATCGAGCATTATAGCGTTCGTAGTTATTTTTCTCCATCAATCCATTTTGATTTAAATAACCAAAAGAGAGTAGATATTTGTTGCTTTTAGAACCTCCGTTTAATGTTAAATCATGCCCTGTTTGTAACCCATTTCGGCTGAATACTTCATCCAAGTAATTACTATTGGCATAATTATCTAAATCACTTCCATCTTTAAATTTTTGGATCTCTTCACTCGAATAAACATCTCGTCCTTCTGCCTCGTTCAACAAAGTAGCATACTCCCAAGAATTTACAAATTCAGGAAATTCTGTTGCTTTATTGAATCCTACATAACCATTGTAGGAGATATTCATTTTGCCTTCTTTACCCAATTTTGTTGTAACTAACACAACTCCATTCGCAGCGCGTGAACCATAGATAGCAGCCGTAGAGGCATCTTTTAATACAGATATTGATTCTACATCGTCTGGATTAACATCGTCTAAACTCCCAGGAATTCCATCTACTAAGACCAATGCATCCGATTTACTATCACTTCCACCAAAAGAACCCACACCTCTTACTCTAACTTGACCAGCACTCGCTCCTGGTCTTCCTGACCTCTGAATAACAGAAACTCCTGCCATCTGTCCCGTCAAGGCATTAGATAACATAGGGGTTGATCTATTTTGCAATTTATCTCCTCCTATTTGTGCAATAGAGCCAATTACATTAACTTTTTTCTCTATTCCATAACCAACGACTATAACTTCGTCCAATATTTGAGTATCTTCTTTCAGCTCAACAGTAAATTCGATTTTACCACTCACAGAAATCGTTTGAGTTACATAACCAACATACGATATTTCAATAACTGCATCAGGGGTAACCTCTAGCGTAAATTTCCCATCTATATCAGTGATGGTTCCATCTGTTGTACCTTTTACTGTGATGGTTGCACCAATTACTGATTGACCAGTAAAATCATTTACTACTCCCTGTATCTTTTTATCTTGCTGCGTAATTGATCTATTCGGCTCTTTTTTACGCAATACAATCTGCTTGTCTTCCACCCTGTATTTAACATCTGAATTATCAAATAATACTGATAATACTGAGTTAATCGTTTTTTCTTTTGCGTTAACAGATGCTTTACGATCTACATCTACGAGCTTACTGTTATACAAAAACGAATACTCTGAATTCTCTTCAATCGTGTTTAATATCTCTTCTACTGTAGCATTTTGAAGATTGAGTGATATCTTAGCGGATTGAGAATATAATTTTTCTGCATGCGATTGAAATAAGATGCAGAAAAGTAATACAACTGTGATTCTCATAACCATTGGAATTTTTGGTAACAAGTCTAAATAAGACTTAATACTTTTTGGTTTTAATAATTTATTCATAACTTCACATTGTCTTTAATTTAAGTTTACTATACATTGTTTATTTAAACGATATCGGTTGCAAGGTGAGATTTCCAATCCGATAATTTAAAGATTTCTTTTTGGAGGGATGCATAGCTACTATGTGTTCCTCCAATTATTTGTGTACGTCTCTCTTTTACATGTTTTTATTGGTATTAAATTAATATCTAATTCTCTCGTGTTATATGTTAGACGCAAACAAG
>CAMQTD010000062.1 GCA_947036995.1 uncultured Parabacteroides sp. | reverse complement strand
AAAAAGTGATAGAGGAGTGATAGAGAAGTGATAGTAAAGTGATAGAGGAATTTTCTGAAATTCTCTGTATACTGCTGTATATAAGATTATTGCAAAACAGGAGTGATAGAGTGATAGAGGAATTGAAAAAAAACTATAGGAGGTGTGTTGCGCAAGGTCTCTAAAGGGAGTTATTTAAGCCCAAAAGTGATCGTGTAACTACACTTTTGGGCTTAAATCTAAGTTGTAATTGGACTATTATAACCCTTTGCGCTTCGCTTCGTTCCAATATTTATCCATTTCGGCTAACGTCATTTCGCCAAGTGACTTTCCTTGTTGGATGGTTTGCTGCTCAAGGTAGTTAAAGCGGCGGATGAATTTTTGGTTGGTACGTTCCAATGCGTTGTCGGGGTTTATCTTATAGAGGCGCGCGGCGTTGATAAGGCTGAAGAATAGGTCGCCAAACTCTCCCTCCATCTTATCTGCATCCATGGCGTTGATCTCTACCTTTAGTTCGTTAAACTCTTCGTGTACTTTGTCCCATACTTGGTCGCGCTCGTCCCAATCAAAACCTACGTTGCGTGCTTTGTCTTGGATGCGGTGCGCTTTTACGATTGAGGGAAGTGAAGCAGGTACACCAGCGAGTACGGTTTTGTTTCCATCTTTCTCTTTTAGCTTGAGGGCTTCCCAGTTTTGTTCTACTTTACCTGCTGTTTCGGCTACGGCTTCGCCAAACACGTGGGGGTGGCGGTAGATTAGTTTTTGACACAGGGCATCACACACCTCTTTGATGTCGAATTGCGCTTGCTCCTCTCCTATCTTGGCGTAGAATATAATGTGTAGCAATACATCGCCTAACTCTTTTTTGATCTCTTGGTTGTCGGCACGGATAATGGCGTCGCAGAGTTCGTACACCTCTTCGATGGTGTTGGTGCGTAGGGTTTCGTTGGTCTGTTTACGGTCCCACGGACATTTCTCACGTAGTTCGTCTAATACGTCTAATAACTTCCCGAAGGCTTCTAGTTTTTCGGCTCTTGTATTCATAATATCTTTGTTTTATCGTTATTTTCGTTTTATTGGATATGATAAATGCGAATTGTATAGACGCTGTTGGTCTATACAATCCGCATTTAAGTTATACTATAGTCATCTGTTTACTTTTTGCTTTCGGCTTTGAAGTTAGTCAAACCTTGTTGCAAGAAGGCTACATATTTATCTACGCTTTCGTCATAAGCATACGATGGTGCTAGTGGCATACCTTCGCCGTTTAGCAATACGTAATATGGTTGGGCGTTTGATCCAAATTTACTACGTTGTAGGTAGCTCCATTTGTCGCCAACGGTTTTAAGTTTACGTGTTTTGCCATACTCTTGGATGGTGATGGTCTCTTTAAGTGGCGTTTTATCGTCTACGATCAATGTAATAAGTACGTAATCGTTTTCGATAATCTGCTTCACTTTAGGATCTGTCCATACAGATGCTTCCATCTTGCGGCAGTTTACACAACCGAATCCAGAGAAGTCTACCAAAGCAGGCTTACCTACCTTGTTTGCATACGCCATACCTGCTTCGTAATCTGTAAACGAGGCGTGTACCTCATCTTCGTACAGGTTAAAGTCTTGTGTATATAATGGCGGTGCAAAAGCACTAATCGCTTTAAGCGGTGCGCCCCATAAACCAGGAACCATATAAGCCGAAAAGGCAAATGATATGATGGCAAGGAACAGACGTGGAACAGATACATACTTCACATCGCTATCGTGGCTAAATTTGATTTTGCCCAATAGGTATGCGCCAAGCAGTGCAAAGATAATAATCCATAGGGTTAAGAATACTTCGCGGTCGAGCAAACGCCAGCCGTAAGCTAAATCTGCTACGGAAAGGAATTTCAATGCTAACGCTAATTCTAAGAATCCTAATACTACTTTGACTGAGTTTAACCAACCGCCCGATCGTGGCATACTCTGAAGCCATGTTGGGAAGATTGCAAAGAGTGTAAACGGTATTGAAAGTGCTAATGCAAATCCAAACATTCCGATAGCTGGACCAACGGCATTACCCATCGAAGCAGCCTGTACAAGCAGTGTTCCAATAATAGGACCAGTACAAGAGAATGATACCAATGATAGCGTAAACGCCATAAAGAAGATACTCAATATTCCGGTTGTAGAATCGGCCTTACTGTCTAATTTATTAGTCCACGAAGCTGGCAATGCCAACTCAAAAGCACCAAAGAAAGAGACTGCAAAGAGTACTAACAAACCAAAGAATAGGATATTGAAGAGTGCGTTTGTAGATAGTTCGTTCAGTGCACTTGCGCCAAACACGCCCGTAATCACTAATCCCATCACCAAATAGATTACAATAATAGATACACCATAAGTAAGTGCATCACGGATTGCTTTTGCTCTACTTTTGCTGCGCTTCAAAAAGAAACTAACCGTCATCGGTATCATTGGCCATACACAAGGGGTTAAGAGTGCGATCAGTCCACCAGCAAATCCGGCTAAGAAGATCATTAACCAAGACGACTCTTCGTTTGTTGTAGCTGTCCCGAAGGTTTTAAGCTCTTCGATTACAGGTGTCCACAAAGCAGGCTCTTGTGTAACGGTGTTACTTACGTTATCAGTTTTCGGACGCTCTTTTTGCGTCTTCGGAGCGATTGGTGTAGCTGGAACTAATTCGACCATATCGACTACGGCTGGTTTAGTATCTACTACTGGCTCTTTTGTTTTATTTTTATCAGATGGAAGAACGGTTGTTTTGAGTTGTTTGCTTGTAAACTCAAACGCTTCACGCTCTGGTGGCAGACAAGTGGCATCGTTACATACCATATACTCTACCTCTCCATCTATCTTAAACTTTTTCGAATCGGTTACTTTAATCTTTTGGGTAAAGGTTACTTTGTTAGCAAACCAGCGTACCTCCATATCAAATAGTTCGTCGAAAAAGGCGGTTGGCTTTATTGACGGAACAGGCTTCCCTACAAGTTCGGCACCTTTAACGGTTTCGAATATAAATGAGGTCGAAACAGGTCCGCCCTCTGGAAGGTTCATATCATATAGGTGCCAACCTTCATCCAATGTAGCGGTAAATTCGAGTGTACTAATAGGCGCACCTGTATCTTCCAATACAATGTTCCATTTCAATGGCACATGAATTTGTGCCTGAACTGCAAGCGATACAACAGCAAGCAGCAGGCTGAAAAATAATCTTTTTCTCATAGTCGTGTCTGTGTTAAACGGTTTTCTTTACTACGGCGTTAAATACAGGGGGGATTGAACTTACAAACTTCAACTCCTCTCCCGATACAGGGTGAATAAAACTAAGATTGCGTGCATGAAGCATTAATCTACCCGCTGGGTTTGTGTTTGCTCCATATTTAGGATCTCCAGCAATCGGGTGACCGATTGATTCCATGTGTGCACGTATTTGATTTTTACGCCCTGTTTCTAAATTAAGTTCTACTAATGTATAGCGACCATTACCTCTCACTACGTTGTAGCGTGTAACGGCTTCTGTTCCATTTTCGGCAACATACATCTTCATTCCTGCATTTTGTTGCAAGAAGTTAGAGATTACGTCGGTCTCTTTTTCTGGTGTTCCTTCTACAACGGCAAGATAGGTTCTTTGGGTAATTACATCGTTCCAGTTGTTCTGCATGTTGTTTTGCGTCATGCGGTCTTTAGCGAACATTAATAGTCCCGAAGTGTCTTTATCTAAACGGTGTAGGATAAAGATTCTATTTTGAGCATTGTTCTTGATTACGTATTGGCTTAAGATGTTGATTGCTGTACGCTCTTTTTCACGATCAGTTGCAACAGATAGTAATCCGCTTCTTTTTTCGACTAGCATAAGGTAATCGTCTTCCCAAACAATTCTAAGTAAAGGGTGTTTGAATTCCATCTTGCCACGCTCGAAGCTAACAGAAACAACGTCTCCAGGTTGAAGCGCTTGATCGAACTGCTTCGTTACCTCTTCGTTCACCGAAATCTGACGGTTACTAAGTAACGATTTTACTGAGCTCTTGCTTTGTCCATCTAAACGCGCAATCAAAAAAGCTAACAATGCTTCTGGCTCTTTTACTTCTATTTTGCGTGCTCTTGGAGCGCGTTGTGGCTCTCTTGCTTTATCGAATTTACTGGATTTATTAAATTTACGTTGCATGTAATTGATTATTTTAGTATGAGTTACAAAGATAGTTTGATTTAAAGGAAAGTCATGCTGTTTAAGGTATATTTTAAGGCTAATTAGAATAGTGTTCGATTAACTTTAGATTGAATAAGAATAATTGACCTATAATAACAGCATAATGTGTAGGCATTAGACAAATTATCGTACATTTGTAACTAATAAATTAAACTGAAAAAGGTATTATGTCTAATATTAAATGCATTGGCATTTTAACATCAGGAGGTGATGCTCCGGGAATGAATGCTGCAATCAGAGCCGTAACACGTGCGGCAATCTTTAATGGAATAGCTGTGAAAGCTATATACAGAGGTTACAAAGGGTTAATCACTGGTGAGATTGTGCCTTTTAAAACAGAAAACGTAAGTAATATTATACAGCAGGGTGGTACGATCCTTAAAACGGCACGCTGCATGGAGTTTAAAACGCCCGAGGGTAGAGTTTTAGCTCACAACAGATTGGTCGAAGAGGGTATTGATGCCTTAGTAACAATTGGTGGAGACGGAACCTTGACTGGTGCACGTATCTTTGCACAAGAGCATAACTTCCCGATTGTAGGTGTACCCGGAACGATTGATAATGATCTGTTCGGTACAGACCTTACCATCGGTTACGATACAGCACTGAATACAATTATGGAAGCGGTTGATAAGATTAGAGATACGGCTTCTTCTCACGATCGCCTATTCTTTATCGAAGTGATGGGACGTGATGCTGGTTTCTTAGCCCTAAATGGTGCAATTGCATCGGGTGCCGAAGCGGCTATCATTCCAGAGATTGCGCTCGAAAAAGACCAATTGGCAGAAACAATTGAAAACGGATTCCGTAAATCAAAAAATAGTAGTATCGTTTTAGTTGCAGAAAGCGACGAAACAGGCGGTGCTATGGGTGTTGCAGAACGTGTAAAAACAGAGTATCCTCAGTTTGATGTACGTGTAACTATCCTCGGACATATCCAACGTGGTGGATCGCCAACGGCTCAAGATCGTATCTTAGCAAGTCGCATGGGTGCTGCTGCGGTTGATGCATTATTGGATGATCAACGTAATGTAATGATTGGTGTACAGAACGACCAGATCACTTACGTACCATTTTCTAAAGCGATCAAGATTGATAAGCCAATCAATAGAGAGTTGTTGAATACACTTCGCATATTGTCTATCTAAGACTATCGAACATATTATATATACGTACAGCGAAAGAAATTAAATAAGAATTGATCTTATCTAATTTTCTTTCGCTGTATTTATTTTAAAAGATAGGCTGCCGGATATTACTTCCTACCAAAGTCCGCAGGTATCTCTCCCCAAACATCTGTTTCCCATTTTAGGATCTCGGTGGTGTAGGTGTTCTCTTTCAACCATTTTTCAGCTCTTTCGATTAAATCGAATATTTGCTCGTTGCGTGCTGTGCGTAGTAACATGGTTTTGCACTGCTTCTTTTTAACCCACGCAATCGCATTCCGACTATCCGAATAGATAGGTAGGTTGCTATTTTGCTTTTTCAAAAAAGCCAATCCATGTACAAGGGCTAGAAACTCGCCAACATTGTTTGTTCCCATATCAAAAGGTCCGATACGAAAATATTCTTGTCCTGTAGCCGTATATACACCACGATACTCCATCGGACCAGGATTTCCACTACAAGCAGCATCTACGGCTAGGGTGTGTTTGATCGGATCACCAACTACACGCGCAGTCCCGAAAGAGGGTGCCGATTTGCTTCCTTCTCCTTTTTTGATGTACTCACCAAATCCTTTATCAAATGCTTCTACGGCAAGATCTCGACTTTCAAAACTTTTATATTTTGCATCTCCTTGTCCGTCGACTTGCATTTTACACTCAGCCCAGTTATCATAGATTCCGGGATTAAGCCCCTTCCATACCACGTAATATTTTGATTTTCCTTTAGCCATTGTTTATTATTTATTTTGAAAGCGAATCAACACGCATGCAAAGATTAAAAAAAAGATATATTTCTGACAAACGAAAGCAACTATTTAAAGTAAAAAAGCTACATTTGCAACAAACAATGTGCAATTTATGAAACGAATCTTCCTTATTGGATACATGGGAGCAGGTAAAACAACGATCGGCAAACGATTGTCCAAGCAATTAGGACTCTCGTTTATTGACCTAGATTGTTATATCGAAAATCGTTATCAACGTACCGTAAATCAACTGTTCGACGAACGAGGCGAAGCTGAGTTCAGAATAATCGAACAGAAACTACTGCACGAAGTATCACTGTTTGAAGACGCAATCATCTCCACTGGTGGTGGCGCTCCTTGCTTTTTTGACAATATAGCGTTTATGAATCAAGTAGGAACATCGATCTACTTAAAAGTATCAGTCTCTGAATTGGTTGAGAGACTCGAAGGATGCAAGCATACACGCCCTCTACTAAAAGATAAAACAAAAGAAGAACTCTATACCGTTGTTTCTAATGCGCTGATTCAACGAGATCCATTCTATACGCAAGCATCTATCATATTTGATGCCGAAGCGCTGCTTGACGAAACAGATGTAGAGAGTATGACTGAAAGTTTGTCGCAAAAACTCCAATAAATAAAGCGTTACATTGCAATCGAGAATGATTCTACTCTCAATTTGCAGTAATACAAATTTACCCGAAACGATACGACTGCATATAAATGCAAAATAGTAATCACATACACCTCATAGATATCTTTTTAGTAGAAATATTCAGTATTTTGTGTTATTTGCATATTTATACAGCGCATTTATATATAATCTGACAGATTTACATCAAAATATTTTGAACTTCATTACATTATTAGTTTCTTTGTAATAGTAACATTTTTTCGTAGATAACAACTTAATATAGATATAAATTATGGCAGAAGAAACAAAGGTTACAGCCTTGGATGACGTTGTAATCCGTTTTTCGGGCGATTCTGGTGACGGAATGCAGCTAACGGGTACCATCTTTTCCAATGTATCCGCAATTTTAGGAAATGAAATCTCAACATTTCCAGATTATCCCGCAGAAATTCGTGCTCCTCAAGGAACCCTCAGTGGTGTTTCGGGCTTCCAAGTTCACTTGGGTGCTGGTAAAGTATTTACACCTGGAGATAAAGCAGATGTATTGGTAGCGATGAACCCTGCTGCATTGAAAGTAAATGTAAAAAACATTCGCCCCAATGCCGTTGTAATCATTGATACCGACTGTTTCCAAAAAGCAGACCTTGAAAAAGCGCTCTTTGAAACAGAAGATCCATTCAAAGAACTTGGACTTATGGGTGTACAGGTAGTAGCCTCCCCTATTTCAAGCATGGTAAAAAGCGGACTCGAATCTTTTGGATTGAATAATAAATCTGCTTTACGTTGCAAAAATATGTTTGCACTTGGTTTAGTGTGCTGGTTATTTGACCGCCCATTAGAGCAAGCTATGCATATGCTACAGAATAAATTTGCGAAGAAACCAGGTATTGCCGAGGCTAACATCAAAGTATTGAATGATGGCTATAACTACGGACACAATACACATTCGACGGTTTCTACCTACCGTATTGAGAGTACAAAACCTGCTAAAGGTTTTTATACCGACATCAACGGTAACAAAGCAACTGCATACGGATTAATTGCTGCTGCTGAGAAATCAGGATTACAGCTATTCTTAGGTAGCTACCCTATCACTCCTGCAACAGATATCTTACACGAATTAGCTGCACGCAAAGAACTTGGCGTGAAAACAGTACAAGCCGAAGATGAAATTGCGGGTATTTGTACAGCCATCGGTGCTAGTTTTGCTGGATCGTTAGCTGTAACAACAACTTCTGGTCCTGGATTAGCCTTAAAAGGTGAAGCGATGGGATTAGCCGTTATTGCCGAACTTCCATTGGTGATTGTTAATGTTCAGCGTGGTGGTCCTTCTACAGGTTTACCAACAAAGAGCGAACAGACAGACCTAATGCAAGCGCTTTATGGACGTAACGGAGAAAGTCCACTTGTCGTAATTGCAGCCTCTACTCCTACAGATTGTTTTGATGCTGCTTTTTGGGCTGGTAAATTAGCCGTAGAGCACATGACACCTGTTATCTTACTAACAGATGCTTTTATTGCAAATGGATCGTCGGCATGGCGTATACCAGAAATGGATAGCTATCCAGCAATTAAACCAAACTATGTTGCTAACTACAAAGAGTCAGCTCCTTGGAAGGCTTACAGAAGAGACAAAGAAAGTCTTGTTCGTTACTGGGTTGCTCCAGGAACAGAAGGTCTAGCACACCGCATTGGTGGGTTAGAGAAAAACTGTGAAACAAGTGCTATCTGTACAGATCCTGAAAATCATCAAAAGATGACACACATACGTCAGGCTAAAATAGATAATATAGCAAACCATATCCCAGCATTAGAAGTTATTGGCGACCAAGATGCCGAATTGCTTATTGTTGGCTGGGGTGGTACTTACGGACACCTATTAGAAGCATCCAATGAGGTACGCAAAAATGGCAAGAAGATTGCTTTTGCTCACTTTAAATTTATCAGTCCATTACCTAAGAACAGCGAAGCTGTATTGAAATCTTTCAAGAAAGTAATGGTCGTGGAACAAAATAGTGGTCAGTTTGCCAACTATCTAAGAGGCAAGATTGAGAATTTTGATCCATGTCAATTTAATCGCGTAAAGGGGCAACCATTTGTGGTAGCTCGTCTTGTTGAAGAATTCACTAACTTATTGGAGGCATAAAATGACAACACAAGAATTAAAATATATACCAAAGGATTATAAAAGTGATCAATCGGTACGTTGGTGTCCAGGATGTGGAGACCATGCAGTTTTAAATTGCTTACACAAAGCAATGGCAGAAGTAGGTGTTGCACCGCATCAAACGGCTGTAATTTCAGGTATTGGATGCTCTTCACGTCTTCCATACTATATGAACACGTACGGCTTTCACACCATCCACGGACGTGGCGCAGCGATTGCTACAGGTGTAAAAACGGCTCGTCCTGATCTTTCTGTATGGCTTATCACTGGTGATGGCGATTGTCTTGCTATTGGTGGAAACCATTTTATCCATGCTGTTAGACGTAATATCGACCTAAACATCGTATTATTCAATAACGAAATTTATGGATTAACAAAAGGACAATACTCTCCAACAAGTGAGCGTGGCTATGTATCAAAAAGCTCTCCTTATGGAACAGTAGAAGATCCATTTATTCCTGCAGAACTAGCACTTGGTGCACGTGGAAACTTTTTTGCACGTAGCATCGATGTAGATCTAAAGAATACAACTGAAATATTAGCAACAGCAGCCAAACATGAAGGTGCTTCGGTTGTTGAAGTATTGGTAAATTGCGTGATCTTTAACGACGGCACACACAAGCAAATTACAGATAAAGCAAACCGTGCCGAAAGAACCATCTTTTTACGTCATGGCGAAAAAATGCTCTTTGGCGAAAACAACGAAAAAGGGTTAGTTTTGGATGGTTTGAAGCTCAAAGCTGTAACGTTGAATCAAGATGGTTATACACTTGATAACATCCTTACACACGATGCACATACACCCGAAAATACAATGCATTTATTGTTGGCTATGATGGGCGGTGAACTTCCTGTAGCATTGGGCGTTATACGTGAAGTGAAAGCAGCGGTTTACGACCAAGAAGTAGCTAAGCAAATCGCAACAGTACAAGCAAATAACCCAATCAGAAAACTTCAGGATTTCTTGATGAGTGGCGAAATTTGGGAGATAAAATAGTATAATACAAAAAAAGTAATCTAATTACTGAAAAATTTCCTTAATAGCGCTGTTCGCTATTGATTTTTGCATTATATTTGTACTCGAAAAGAGAATTATAAGAGAGAAATAGTTTATATAATCAATTAATTTATCGTTAAACAAGATGGCTAATTTAGATTTAAGCAATTACGGAATTTCAAACTCAGTTGAAATCGTTCACAATCCTTCTTACGAGCAATTGTTCGCAGAAGAAACAAAATCATGTTTAGAAGGCTTTGAAAAAGGTCAAGAAACAGAAATGGGTGCAGTTAATGTAATGACTGGTGTTTACACAGGTCGCTCACCTAAAGACAAATTCTTCGTTATGGACGAAACTACAAAAGATACAGTGTGGTGGACTTCTGAAGAGTACAAAAATGATAACAAACCACTTTCTAAAGAGAGCTGGGATATCCTAAAAAATATTGCAACAGAAGAACTTTCTAACAAAAGACTTTTCGTTGTAGATGCATATTGTGGTGCTAACGAGAACTCTCGTTTGAAACTACGTTTTATTATGGAAGTAGCTTGGCAAGCACACTTCGTTACAAACATGTTTATCCGTCCTTCTGCTGAAGAGCTAGCAAGCTTCGGTGAGCCTGATTTCGTTGTAATGAATGCTTCAAGAGCTAAAGCTCCTGCTAACTTCAAAGAACTAGGATTGAACTCTGAAACTGCAGTTGTATTCAACTTGACAGAAAAAGTTCAAATCATCCTTAACTCTTGGTATGGTGGTGAGATGAAGAAAGGTATGTTCTCTTACATGAACTACTTATTACCATTGAACGGTATGGCTTCTATGCACTGCTCTGCTAACACAAACGAAAAAGACGAGACTGCAATTTTCTTCGGTCTTTCTGGAACAGGTAAAACTACTTTATCAACAGATCCAAAACGTCAACTTATTGGTGACGATGAGCACGGATGGGATGACGAAGGTGTATTCAACTTCGAAGGTGGTTGCTACGCAAAAGTTATCGATCTTTGTCCTGAAAATGAGCCAGACATCTGGAAAGCAATCAAACGTGACGCTCTTTTAGAGAACGTAACTGTTGCTGCTGACGGTGTTATTGACTTCAAAAACAAAGCTGTAACTGAGAACACTCGTGTTTCTTACCCAATTTATCACATCGACAACATCGTAGCTCCAATTTCTAAAGCAGGTCCTGCTAAGAAAGTGATCTTCCTTTCTGCTGATGCATTTGGTGTATTGCCTCCAGTTTCTATCTTGACTCCAGCGCAAACTCAATATTACTTCCTTTCTGGTTTCACTGCTAAATTAGCTGGAACTGAGCGTGGTATTACTGAGCCAACTCCAACTTTCTCTGCATGTTTCGGTGCTGCATTCCTTTCTTTACACCCAACAAAATATGGTGAAGAGTTAGTGAAGAAAATGGAAAAATCTGGTGCTAAAGCATATTTAGTTAACACAGGTTGGAACGGTTCTGGTAAGCGTATTTCTATCAAAGATACACGTGGTATTATCGACGCTATCCTTGATGGTTCTATCGACACTGCTGAAACTAAAACAATTCCTTTCTTCTCATTCCAAGTACCAACTGCATTACCAGGTGTAGATCCAGCGATCCTTGATCCACGTGATACTTATACTGATGCTACTGTTTGGGTTGAGAAAGCAAAAGACTTGTCTGCTCGTTTCATCAAAAACTTTGCTAAATTCACAGGTAACGATACTGGTAAAGCATTAGTTGCTGCTGGTCCTGTTGCTGACTGTGGTTGTAACTGTAGCAAATAATTCAAAACTTAATATGTGAGTGGAAAAAGGGATGACCTTGGACGACTCACAGTTAACATGAATTGTTTACACAGAAAAATAATAAAAGAATAGAAACTTGGGATGACTGAGATTCAATTTAAATATTTAGAGCGTGAATTCTACGGAGTTCACGCTCTTTTTTTATCTTATTTGTATTATTAATAATATAAAAGTCAAAATAGGTCTTTGTTTTAAAGGAAATAACTACCTTTACCACAAAATTTCTAAAGAATATAGAATATTATGCAAAGAATAACGAAGCAAATTCTTTTATTGACATGTTTATTTATGGCCTTGTTCTCTTGTGATAAGAAAACATCTGCCTACCAGATTGAAGGAACGCTGTCTAATCTCAAAGACAGTACGCTGTTTGCTGTGTTTACTAAAAACGAATTCAAAAAGATTGATACGATCACTTGTACACCTGATGGCTCATTTAAAATTGAAACTGATAGTTTGTTTGACTACTTGAGAATCCTAAGCAGTGAGAAAAAGCGAATAATTAATGTATACCTCGACTCCACTAAATTAATTACAATTGATGGTGATGCGAAATACCCAGAGCTTGCCCAAATTAAAGGTGGAAAAATTAATGATAAACTCACCGAGTTTAAAAACATCAATAAAGCATTACTCATTGAACGGAGAGAATTGCATACTAAATTGGTCGAAAGTAAAAATCCAAACAGTGATAATGGTGAAGTAATCTCCAAACTAATCAATATCAAACATGATATTAAATCTGCTGTACTCGAATTTCTCCAAAACAATAGATCAGAATTAGTCTCTACAGTCTTAATCCAACGTTATTTTACAAATAGAGAGGATACACGTAAACTGGATGAGCTTTTAGGTCAGCTAGATCCGTCGTTAAAAGAGACTAGTCAAGTTAAATGGTTAGAAGATTTTAGTGCGCGCGTAAAACGTACAGCAGTTGGAAGTAAAGCACCAAAGTTTAAAATCAAAGACATCAACAACAAACCTATTAATATAGAGTCGTATAAAGGAACAACACTCCTACTCGCTTTTGCTGCTCCATGGTGTGAGGTATGCGAGACAGAAAAACAGTACTTAGAAGATATTCGTAAAATATATCCTAAGAAAAAGCTTAAAATGCTAGTTGTTACACTAAGTAGCGATCAAGATAGCATTAGAAAGATAGCTAAAAAAGAAAAATTTGCTTGGGATCTAGTGGCAGACTCTGCCAATTATGCAACAGAGCTAGTAGATCTTTATGAGGTGAAAACGGTGCCAAGTAATTTTGTTATCGACACTGCTGGTATTATTCAGCTCAAAAGCGAACATTTATTTGAAACAAAACAGTTACTCAAAAAATACTTTGCTGATAAGAAAAAGTAATAAACCACACCTCTCATATAAAACCCTTAAATCATGCTAGTTAAAACTTTTGCGGCAGCTGTACAAGGTATTGATGCAACTGTGATTACAATCGAAGTAAATTGCTCTAAAGGCGTAAAATTCTTTTTAGTCGGATTGCCTGATATTGCCGTTAAAGAGAGTCACGAGCGGATTATTTCTGCCGTTACAGAACTTGGATATAGGTTTCCAGGAAACCGCGTCGTAGTGAATATGGCACCTGCCGATATCCGTAAAGAGGGTGCTGCATACGATTTACCACTTGCTATTGGCATACTTGCTGCCTCGAAGCAAATTAAACCCGATCTGCTTGAAAGCTATATGATGATGGGCGAACTTTCGCTTGATGGAAGTTTGCAACCCATTAAAGGCGTACTCCCCATTGCCATTAAAGCACGTGAAGCAGGTTACAAAGGTTTTATCCTTCCCAAACAAAATGCACGCGAAGCGGCTGTAGTAAATAATTTAGATGTTTATGGTGTTGAGAACCTACAAGAAGTAATTGATTTCTTTGAAGGAAAAGCACCCCTAATACCCACCATTGTTGATACACGTGCTGAATTTGCGGCTAAACACAAACAGTTCGATTTAGATTTTGCCGATGTGAAAGGACAAGAATCCGTTAAACGCGCCCTTGAAGTGGCTGCTGCTGGCGGACATAATTTGATTATGATAGGTCCTCCAGGATCAGGAAAGTCTATGTTATCTAAAAGGCTCCCTACCATCCTACCCCCTTTTACATTACAAGAATCACTCGAAACAACTAAAATACATTCGGTAGCAGGTAAGATATTGGGCGAAAGTTCGTTGATGACACAACGCCCGTTCAGATCGCCACACCATACAATCTCCAACGCTGCGATGGTTGGTGGAGGTAGTTTTCCACAACCTGGCGAGATTAGTTTAGCACACAATGGAATTCTTTTCTTAGATGAATTGCCCGAATTTAATCGCAGTGTATTAGAAGTGATGCGCCAACCATTAGAAGATCGCAAGATAACGATCTCGCGTGCACGCTTTGCTGTCGAATATCCTGCCAGCTTTATGTTGGTAGCCTCTATGAATCCATGTCCTTGCGGTTATTATAATCACCCAACACGTCCGTGTCTCTGCCCTGCTGGTGCGGTGCAGAAATATACGAATCGGATTTCAGGTCCACTACTCGATCGTATTGATATTCAGATAGAGATTGCGCCTGTTCCTTTTGAAAAGTTGACAACATTGAAACAGAGCGAAACAAGTGAAACGGTTCGTACACGGGTGGTCAATGCACGTAATATTCAGGCTGCACGATTCGAGGGGGTAACAGGTGTTTACTGCAATGCTCAAATGGAGTCGAAGCAACTGCGTGCATTTGCTATGCCAGATGCTGCCGGCTCGGAGCTACTCAAACAAGCAATGCAACGGCTCAACCTTTCGGCTAGAGCATACGATCGCATACTGAAAGTATCGCGTACCATTGCCGATTTGGATAATAGTACGCACATCCT